>CAUOWW010000002.1:0-58662 GCA_963508345.1 uncultured bacterium | reverse complement strand
TCATGACAGACTTCATGGTATTTACAGCATAGGCTAAAATACCGAATTTTGTCTTATCCTCGATTTCAACATTATGAATCGCCTCAGGAAGAGAACCGATACTAAAGATATAACCAAAATAATTGTCATTCGCTTTACCGATATCAATCTTATTGGTTAAGTTAAAATCCAGTTCATCAATCGCGCCATCAATGTCTTGATTGATTTCCAACAGTTTTGTAATGAGGTTTCCCGTACCCCCAGGGATAATACCCAACTTGGGAATGTAGTCTCTCTCAGCAATACCCGAAATGACTTCGTTGACAGTTCCATCTCCACCAAAACACACCACTGCATCGTACTGCTCACGAGAAGCCTCATCAGCAAAATGTGTTGCATCCAGCGCCTTTTCGGTAATTTTGGTTTCCACGTGCTCAAAATATTCTTTTGCTTTATTTTCCAGCTTATCTTTGTAATCCAAAGCCTTCTCGCCACCAGAAGTAGGGTTGATAATTAACATTGCTTTTTTCATTGATAATACTCCTTAATTTTTAAATAGAAATGTTAGCGTAGCTGCATTTATCATTACATATAATGCTATTATATAATAAAAACTCAGAAAAGAGAACGCTGACGTACTGAGGATTGAAACTCCTTTTTCAAATAAAAAAGCTCAATCATGTAGAAAAAGAGCATAGTTATATCAAATAAGATGTGTTCACTACGTAATAAATGATATAGATATGAATAGTGGCCCTTATACGTGTAATCAGACCTTCTTTTTTTGAAAAGCCGTTGCAGATGATAGTTTAATGTGTTTTCATTTAAGGACTTCGTCTACTACCATCCTCTATTAAGTAGGCATAGGAAAGTATGAAAATGACTGTTTTAAAAGAAATAAATAAAAAATTTTTACTTTCTTAAAGTAACCTGGACACTATTGTTGCTTATAGTCCGTTGTCTCAAAATCAATATAATTTATAATTATATATTGAGGAGGTGTAATCCTGTGGAAAAAGATTATTTAACATTATTTGGTCAGCGAGTACGAGAACTGCGTCAGAAAACTGGTCTCAGCCAGGAAAAATTCGCATTAAAGATTGAAATGGATCGAACTTACTTCTCTTCAGTAGAATCAGGGAAAAGAAACATTTCCTTATTGAACATCAAAAAAATTGCAGATGGGTTGGAAATATCTGTGGATAAGCTTTTTAAAGATTTAAAACAAATTGAGAGGTAAATAGGTTTGAAAGATATTAGAACACTGTGCGAAGAATGGTCAAAACAGACATATAGAGATGGCTTGAATGCAATAGTAATCAAAGATACAGAACTATACAAACAAGCCATTTCAATTTTTACAGAACTAAAAATAATTGATATTCCAATGAACGGTTTTTCATGTGAAAATCTTCCAAAAACACATGAACAAGAAACTGTAATCAAGAAAACATATTCCGAAATATTCCATGAAGAGTTTAAGAAAAAAACTTTTACACCAGCGTCATATATGTTGCAATTATTAATCGAAAGTAACAAAAGTACAAAAGAAAAGAACAAAATTATAGGCTCATTGGCAAGGGGGCTAAGAACTTTAACTTCTCTATTAAGAGAACCTGATTTTGCATATCATTTACAATCCAAATTAATGATATTTGATACAGATGTAAAAACTCATTTAAATTCCAAGCAGGACAGTTCTGATCATACAGATGTTTTACTTAATTATAAGAAAAATGAGTATCGTATCTGGCTATATCAATTCTCACCTAGAGGATTACCACATGACATAGAAAGACTTACTGGAAAACGTGGGGAATTGCCCATTGGTACGCACATAATATGTCCCCTACATACTGAAGTTGCTATCAAATATGTTGCTCTATGTAAGAGACTCTCTAAATACAAACTCAAACTTAATTCTTATAAGAAAGAACTTTTAAAATGTAGTGAACGAGCTATTAAAAAACGAGAAAACATTGAGTCTAAGATTCAAAAGACAGATACAACAATAACTGATTTAGAAAATCAGATTGAAAGAGAACAGAAACTTTGTCTACAAGAATTAGATGTTGTTTGTGGTTGGTTCTTCTATTCAGAACAATATATTAGTAGGACTGTTAATTTTATAAATAGTTTATCACCTGTAAAATACCAAGATGTTGTAGATATCTTATCTACTCCTGAAAGATTTGTTGGTAATCTACAATCATTTACCAAAGGAGAATAATTATGAACGTTGGAGAAAGAGACGAATTAATATTTAAACTTATAATGATATACAAAAGAGATCATAACGAAACACTATTTGGTCAGCCTATAAAAAGTGTTGGTTTTATGGGAAAAGAATTTGGCAAACTTCCAGTTGATTTCACAATAACTGAATTAAAAGAAATGTCAGATATTCAGATTGAAACAATTGCATCTAGCATAGGTAGTAAAAAGGCTCCCACTGGAGCAAAAGCGGATGTAGAAATAAATGGAGAAGGCATCTCATTAAAATCATTGCGGGCTGCACCCGCTGCACTAGTTAATCATACTTCTCGTCCAGGCTTTGAATTTGCTTGTCAAAACACAAGGGTTTCAATTGAAAATCTTGATATAATTATTGATGACTATTGGAATAAAAGAATGTCAGGAATAATTGCAGAAGATACTAGAACAACTGATTTAAATTGTCCTTTTTCTGGATATAAAGAATATTTAGGACCAATACTCGAATACTTCTTATTTGATGGAACAGGTAGTAAATTATCCATCGCGCCTGCTAAATACCTGATTGAATTTTCAAATCCATATGATGAAAGTTCATACAAAAGATTAAATAGACAAGATGCTGTAGATGCAATTTGGCCAAAATTGATTTTTAGTCTCAGAGCAAAAAAAGGGATGCCTTCCTATTATAATATTAATACATACAATGGAAAGAATGCTGCAAGCATCGCTAAATGGGTAAGATATTACAGCAACGAGTATAGAGGCGCTTTACATATACGCACATCAAAATAAAAAACAAAATTCATATTAACAAAGGCGGAATGTATAAAATCATCTCGCCTTTGTTAATATTATTCCTAATTAAAAAGCTGACGTTCTATTTCTAAAACTACTACAGTAGGAACAGCATTTCAAACTTGTTTATTCTTATTTCCTATAGGGTAGAAATTGCAAGTAAATCCTTGCAATTTAATACATTCTTCAACAACGAAACAACGTTGACAACCATCTACATGATAGCAATATCAATTGTATTTGTTATCTATCTCTGAATGTCTGCCCCTTATAAGAATTATGAAAGAATGCCCCCTTCTGTTTTTCTGACCATTATTTTAAAAAATAAAATGTCACACACGGTAGATGCTAGATACTCAAATGAGATATCTATGTTATTTCTCACAACAAAAATAAAAACCCTCTCCTTTCTTTGCGGAACACCATAATCGTTAGTCTCTAAAACTTAATACTTTACTTTATATCCAAATTTGGCATGACCTTCTATTATAGAAAAAATTGCACATAATAAATTAACGCTGGTATATCTTCGATCTTTATCTCACTAATTTCTTCAACATGTATGATACCATAATTCAACTTAAATGTCTCTATAGCTATCCAATTTGTTTATTATATCATTACGCAATGACTACTACATTTACTTGACATATTGAAAGTCACCTATCCCCGAAAACAAATCTAGAAATGTAAATGTTGTTAACATTTATTTTTCCTAATCTAAACAGTCAAACAAAGACAATTGTCCATACTGAGGATCTGGTTTATCTTCCCACATTCCATTAAGAACATCTCGAATTTTTTCTGCAATTGCCTGAATTACATTTACAGTAACACTATTTCCGAACTGTTTATATAAATGTGTATCAGCTAGAACAAGTTTATACGAATCTGGAAATCCTTGTAATCTTGCCCACTCACGAGGCGTCATTTTTCTAATACCATCTTTGTTTATTTCCCCTTTGATATGCGTAGTCGGTGTCAAGTCTGTTTGTCTTTTATCTATTACCAAGTTTCTTTCTCTCCCCATTCCACCACATACAATAGCGCCTGCAATACCATACCATTCTCGTATTTCGTATCCAAATCCATTACCTTTTGCTGCATGACGTTCTTTATGTCTTATTAAAGTCTCCATATATGTATCACTTAAATAATATTTCGCAGGAACAGGATTTTCTTCCTGTATATCTATTAGAGTTTTTGTTGAATCTGTTGGATTAGGAAATTTAAAATATTTAGGCGCAATATCATCCCTAAAAGCAACTATATAAATTCTCTCTCTATTCTGTGGAACACCAAAATCCTTGGAATTCAATACTTGAGAAAAGACTTTATAACCTAATTTTTCAAAGGTATTACATATAACTTTAAATGTTTTTCCTTTATCATGGATAGTCAATCCCTTTACGTTTTCACAGAAGATAACTTTAGGTTTGTGATATTCACAAATTCGTGCAACATCTAGGAATAATGTTCCTCTACATATTCCCATATAATCATCATCAAACCCCATATGTTTTCCAGCCATACTAAATGCCTGGCAAGGGAATCCTGCTAGACATATATCAAATGAAGGAATATCTTTTTCATCGATTTTGGTAATATCTCCAGCAATTTCAAAATCATCATTAAAATTTGCTTTATAAGTCTTCTGTGCATGAGGATCCCATTCACTCACAAAAACTGTATCAATTTCATTATCAAAAGCTCTGTCGAACCCCATTCTTATTCCACCAATACCAGCAAATAAATCAATAGTCTTATATTTTTCCATACTACCCCCTTAAAAGTACTTTCTTTTTTATAATATATACAATCATGTTTTAAAAAAGGAAATATTCAAAATACTATATTTTCTTTTTTAATATTACAATCGAATTCTAAAATATCATCTACCTTACAATCTAATTTCTGACATATATTTTCGATTGTTTCCAAAGAAACGTACTCATTTTTCTTCAATCTAGATGTAATGTTTGCACTATATCCCACCATACGTTGTAATTGTGAATAAGTGAGTCCTCTCTCTATTAAGACATGTGATAACTTTTTATAACTAACGCTCATAATCAACCTCCTAAATAAAGTCTAACATAGTTTATCACGAATTCGTGAACTTTTCAACGAAATGATACAAATATAACCTACAAAAAATTACTAATTTTTTGTAGGCTTGCTCATTATTATATATCAAATTAAAGCACTTAAAAGCGTTCAAGCTTCACAACATATAAATTAATATCCATATGTCCACCACACTTTTTGTCACTTAAAAGAAAAACCACCTCAACACGATGTGTCTGCGGAACTCAAAAGGTTTGGGAAACCTTTTGAGAATTAACTACGTTTCTCTAACAAACTTACACATTCGACATGTGGTGCTAGTAAACTTCTATATTATATAACGAAAGGGATAGAGTTAATGTTTAAACTTAAACTTTAGAATGAAAATATTTTTTCTTTTCTTACCCTACAGTTTCCGTACAAATTTTATAGGCTTCATCTCATAAAAACTTGTACCTTGCTAAATTCAACAAACTGAAGCTTGTTTGTCTCATTTAGCTTTCTTGGGTTTCTTTTCTGGCAGTTCCGCATACATACCTTTCAGTAGCTCAGTAATCAAATCCATATCCTCAAATCTGTCGAATGCATACATCAATGTCTTTGAACCCTCATACGGATAACGCAATTCTGAGTCTGCAAGAAGTTTGTCCGATGTCGGCGTTCTCTTTAAAAATAGTTCATTATCGCAAATGTCACCTATCAGCTTACCGTTAAAATATATAAGGTAGCCGCCCATCATCGATCTTATGACAATATCACCTGCTGCAGAAAAAATCTCACGAACAAATTCATTAAATTCATTCACTATGATTACCTCCTTCAAAATCAAATATTCCTTACTTTATGGCAAACTCTTTCCCTATTTATCCTCAAAATTTCAGCAATCCATTTTCATCAAATTGAAAATTCGGTCCCCATGAAACTTCCCAATAGTATCCATCTAAATCCGAAAAATATGCGTGATATCCACCCCAAAAAACTTCCTGTGGCTCTTTTACAATTTTTCCACCTGCTTTTCTTACTAATGCAATTACAGTCTCTACATCTTCTTTATGTTCAACATTGTAGGCTAATGTAATTCCTGAAAATCCATTCCCTTTTGGTGGATTATTTTCATCAATATCTTTTGCTAATTGTTCCAAAGGAAATAGTTCAAACTTTGTTCCCGGAGTATCAAAAAAGCATACTGACGGATTATTTTCTCTGCAATCAGTCTTATATCCTTAACCATCTCTATAAAACTTTATTGACCTTTCCATATCTTTCACACCTAAACAAAACAAATAAAAGATTAGTTACTCAACTTGCCATTAATTGTTTGATATTAAGTATTGATAAAGAAAAATTTCATAATTGCACATTTCTTATTGCAGAGATTACAAAACTATTAGATAACGAATTAAATTACTATGAACAAACTGTTTTCCTTTATGCTAAGGGCTACTTTGAATTTAAAAAGAATTTAGATACTGGTGTTGAAAAAATGAAACAGCCTATCCAAGTCTTTGATATTTTAGAAGAGCAAAATATGAAATCTCAGTATATAGATCATTTCTCTCAAAATGTGGAAATAAGATAGAATACTAACTTTAAAGACTTAGTGAAAAGCAGAAACTAGTAATGATACTAGTTTCTGCTTTTCTCCATAATAATTAATTTCCCCCTTTTTCCTTCTAAATCTTTTTTCACAACAAAAAAACCTGAATTTCTATATGCTTTTTGAGCCAATATATTTTTTTCATTTACAGCCAATATAATATGGTTAATTTCTAATTTTAAAGTTGAATCTATGAATTCAAATATTCCATTCAGAGCATTAGAACCATATCCTTGATTTCTGAAATTATCATCAATAGAAAATCCTCTAATAAGCGCATAATCATTTTGATAATAGCCGTACTCTTTAGGACCAGTGTTTAGGTGTAGGCAAAAAAAACCAATTACTTTATGGTCTTTATTAAGTATTACTATTGGGTATCTATCCTTATCTTTTTTAGACTTTTCAATAATATTTTTTGGGGTATCAGTATGTGTAATATCATTTAAAGAATAAGAACTTAAAGAATGGTAATGTTCAACTTCACTATACAAAGATAATTTCATGATAATTAATTCCTTTCTCTTTATGTAAGATACATAACTAAATCAGTTGATGATTTAATAATCATATCAATTGTTTTCATACTTTCTACTTTCCTATTCAACTTTCAAATATATAGCGTTTTCATTATTTTCTTATCCTATTATATCATTATTCAAAATAAAAAACTGCAACTTACTAGTTGCAGTTAAACACAGATTTACTTCTGTTACAAGTGTTTACGCTTTTACCAGCAAAGCTACACACTTAGCAGTTCGGACTTACCGTATCATTTCGTCAGATTCCCTCCTCATTCTACGAGTTCTGTACCCCAGGGTACCTTCTCGCCCTTCGGTCTCACCTTGTCGCTGGGCGGATTCAAAATATTCGGGGAACCTTTTGAGGATTAGTTACACTTCTCTAATAAACATACCGCCTTAACATGGCTCGACCCTATAGGTAAAAATTTGATTTTTGACCTATGGTTCTACGGAATAATTCATACACCTTTTTGAGCCATTTTTGACCGATTTATCGCAATTTACCCGTATACCATTGTTGATTTATAGAGTAGGGAAAATGCGAATTGTTCTAAAATTATTTCTTTGATTTAAGTTGTTCCTTGAATAAGAAAGTCATAGCATCCTTACCTTTCTTTGTTCCAAGGTCATCAATACTCATTTCGCCCTTGAATACAAGTTCCATCACTCCGATGTATGCCTCACCAAGTGCTGCAGTAATCACTCCGGCAGTTCCTGCTGAAATCGCACCACCAACTACAGTTCCTGCACCTGGGATGAATTTCAATAGATTAGTAACTACCGTTTTACCAAGAAGTGTAGCACCACCTGCACCAATCGTTGAAGATAGCAGTGCTGTGATAATACTTTTATTTACATCAAAACCGAATATAACTGTGATGGATGCAACCATTCCAACCTGGGTAGGTATCAATAATGCACAGTCAGAAAAAGGGATTGGAGCAGCTCCTTCAGCTGCTGCCGCAATGGCTGCTGTTGCTACTGCTGCTTGTGCATGACGCTTTTTTTCTTCAAGACACGCTATTTGCACATGTTGAAGCGTGTCCATTAATTCTTCCGGGAGAGCTTCACCCATTACCTTTATAAGTACATCAAGCCCATATGCTTTCGCAGTTCCAAGATCTTCGATTTCGTAATCTTCTGCAAGAACAGGAATAACCTGAATAATGTCCAAATTCTCGTTCAATAATGTTTGACGCATCTCCTGTGCTTTTTTCTTTGAGAATGACTGAGTTAACACCACAATAATAGGTACCTGAGTGATTTGGTTTTCCATTGATAATTCTCTTAACCATTCTATCTCTTCTGGTTCAATTCTATTTGATGCTGTATTGATACAGTACCAAATACAGTGAATAGCTTTATTAATATCCTGGGTAGCAAGGCCTTTATTTATAGTATCCATTACTTCCTGTTTTACTTTAGCCTGAACTTCTTTTCCTAATTCAAAACCTCTCGTATCGTAAATGGCCAGTGGTACACCTTTCTTTGCAATTCTACGCATATGAGTTGTTATAGGTTTACCCATACCTGTTTCAGCAAGTTTTTCCTTGAAAACTGAATTGATAAGTGTACTCTTACCAACACCTGTTTTACCGGCAACAATAATATTTAATGTGTTAAGATTTTTAATTTTTTCTGCTATTGCATTAATCGCTTCTTGAGCAATCTTTTCTGCATCAATTACTGCCATTTCTATTCCTCCTCTTTAGCATCTTTATGAGAAACAATTTCAGGCCCCATACTATCAAAGTCGATGTATTCCGTACTTAATGATTTTTTGTAAGCTTTATTTCCGTACTTTTTGATAAGCGGTGGAACAACAATAAAACCTGCTACAGTTAATGCTACTCCAGCTGCAAACAAACCAACTTTTACACATCTATCATTCTTTTTCTGTTTCTTCATGATTTACCTCCTTCGTAATAGTCTTTGTAAATTCCGCGAATTGCTACAACAGTATTTCCTTTAGCTTGTCACTCATAAGCTTTTGACGTTTCTCCATAAACGCCTCAAAAGACGAAAGTTCATAAGAAACATCACTTGGAAGATACTTAACGTTCTCTGCATTAGCTTGAACTTTTAGCCAATCAACTAACGGAGTAGCATTCTTCTTCTCATTTTCTCGACCTTCTAATAACTGAAGATTAGCCATCGTATTACGTCTTCTTCTCCAATCTTCTTTTGTTTGCTCATCTATAACACTGCCGTTAGGTAATACCAAATCTTTAATCTTGCTTTCCTCAAATGAAGTGTGAGGATGCATATGGTCTTGGTGGAAACCTTTCTGACTATACTTCAGATTTGGATACAAGAGAGATAACAACATAAATGTGTATGCTCCAATCTCGTAGGTATCAAACGTTGCATCTATTTCCTCGCTTGTATATCTAAGACTACGATCACCTGTAAATCTCACATTTTTAAGATTTTCCATACTAAACGAATCTGATGGTGCAGCTTTAAGAGCCTCTCGGATGCTGGTTAAAGCAGAATTTGATGCAGTACCAAAAATCTGTTTAACTTGGGCAATTACAATGTATTTTCTTAATTCAGCCTTACTTATTGCATCGAGTTTTCCTCCATGATATATGTAATAAACCATTGGTGAAACAGCAACATAAGAAATCATATTCTCTGAATTAAAACCAAAATCATTTAGTAAATTTACTGTCTGCTTAATAGCTGAACTGATATCATCCCAGCTATCTTTAATTTTGATAACACTATCTTTTTTGAAAGTTTCAACCTTCAACGTTACTGACATTCCAAGAACATATAAACAAGTTCTCATAATGAAGTCATTACTAAATTTAAAGCCTTCTCCTATCTTATTAATTTCAGAAAGTAATTTATCTATTTCGTCTCTTGCTTTATCCCAATGAGATACAATAGTCGAGAATAACAAATCACTTTTTGAAAGAACCGTTCCACCAGAATTCACTCTTACAAATATGTCTAAGACACTGTCAATGCTATCTGCCTCGACCTCAAAATAATTAATTATTTCGTCTCCAACCAATCTAGTATGAAGAAGAGAAATATTCTTCATAGCCAATTTATCGGTTGCCCAATTATTTGGAATAATAAGTTCAGTAACCAATTCTTCCTGGGAATACTTAAGAATATCCTTTACCAAATACCATAAATGATTATCCTTATTCTTTGCTGCGTCAGTTGTAGTCATGAATCTAAACTCATAAGAAATATCATCCTCATCACTATTCTGACTATGTAAATCAAAATACAGTTCCTTTTTAGGAAAGGCATCGTCATTCTTCCATCTCTTATTTGGCAGTTTTCTACTCATGCTACCTTGAAGTGCTATATAGAGAGATGTTAAACGCTGTTGACCATCAAGTACTGCCCATAAGGTTTCATCACCACTACCGATAGGAAAAGGCTGTGGTGCAGCCGGGTTCTTATACAAATCTCTTTCATGATAGTCTTTGATGAACTCATACATTGAATATTCTTTCTTATTAATAACATCCTTTTTAACTTTCCAAAATAGAAAAGTACCGATGGGATAACCTAACATGATTGAATCCATCAACTTCGTAATCTGATTATCTCCCCACACATATTTTCTCTGAATTGCAGGCAAGTAGACTCTTCCACAATTCACATCATCAATTATTGAGCGTATGCTCTTTTTCTCGTATGCCATAGTCAACCTCACTCATTGCTGGTTTTAATCTGTTCACCATCAGGCAGAATAAAAGATTGCTCAAATGTAACTTCCAACACATCCCCTATCTGTTTCATTTCCTCAAGTGAAACCGTATCCCTTTTAAGTTTCTTTCCAAAGTACTGAGGAGTCTGTCCAATCCTTCTGGCAAGTTCAGATATACTTATATTCTTTTTATTACATAACTCTTTAATCATATCGGATGTGTTCACGTGCTGACCTACATCCACTTAACTAATAAAGCATTTATAATTGTTTCTAAATCCAAATATCAATTCTGCTTTTTATATTATTATAGTAGGTTTTTGTCCATGATTCTGAATAAGAAGCACTATAATTGTCTATGTATGTACCATCATTTTTTTCCAAATCGAAGACTCTATATTTTCCATTTTCTTTTCTTACAAAGGAATTTTCTAATCCGTACCATTCAACTATTTTATTAAAATCGTACGCAAAGTGTTCCAGCCATTTTGCAGTTCCAGCTTTAGTATAAGCATTTTCTAATCTACAATCAGTTTTACTTTCACATTTTCTTTTCAAATCAAATAACATATGGTCTATCCGGTCATAAAACTTATAGTATCTTGACATGTTTAATCCTCCCATTTCACAAGGAAAGAAAAAAATCGGTTTACTACGATAATTCTTAAATGTTTCTACAAAATTAGAATTAAAACCTTCATGATCCTTTATTCGTTTTACAGATAACAAAGCATCACAAGTACATTTCACACCATCGATAGTTTTATACTTGTGAGATTCCAAAGGGTATCCATCAGGGTCTTTATAAAATTCATAAAATACTTCCCAAGCTTTTTCGCTATCTTCGTATTTATTCAAAATACAGTTCATTAAATCAATATCAAATTCAAAAATATCTCTATATGTTAGATTTTCATTTAAAAATTCCACTATCATTCCCCACAATATATTTATATATTCATTTTACCTTCATATAGCTTAGTATAAACCATTTGGTTTATAAATTCAATATTTCTACATTTTTCGCTTGTATATTTTTTATGAATAAGAAAAACACCCTGCATTGTGTGCATCTTTGATTTGTAGTGTAGCTTCTAGTATATTGTTCATATGGTCATCATTCTTTTGTTTTAGGTTTCAGCGCTTTTAATATAATGGATGTTGGCCTTTTTGTATACACTAAAATAGGGTTGGTGGAAAATTTCCATCAACCCTAAAAATTATAGAACCACACAAAACCCTGACCAGAGATGGCCAGGGTTTTGTATTTCAAAAATTATTCTGTAAATTCTATAGTTACTTTTACTTCAGAATCCATTGAAGAAAATATTGTTTTATAATAATTGATTGCAGATTCTTTAATTTCACTCTTAAATTTATCTAAATACTCTGCTTGTTTATCACTAGAAAGTTGGTTAGCGACCAATTTCCCAGTATCAATATCTTCTGTAGTTCCACTTAATAACTCTCCATGACTATCATATAAATCATAAGGATTATCTTTTAAAAGTTCAACACCAATTACTTCCAATTTTGGAACAATAACCTTATATTCTTTTTCGCTTATTTGTTCAACCTTTACACTACTTTTAATTCCAAATTTAGCTTTATAATTTAAAATTACTAATGCTGCTTTTTTAGAGAACGGCACATCAAACCCAAAAACTTGAGTTGTTTTTGTTTCAGAAATAATTTCATTAATTCCCGCATTCAAAAATACAACTTCATTCACTTTTTCAATACTTTCGATATTAATTGACGATTTGACTTCTGATTTATGTTCCTTAGGTAAGAAAAATAGCACTCCAATAGCTATAATAGCTATTAATACCACATTCAATAGTACACTAAACATATTAACTTTCTTCTTTAATATAGACAAGATAAAAAAACCTCACTTTAAATAATCTATCTAAATTTTACACATTCTAAAGAAAATAGTCAATATTTTTTCGTACTATCTTCTAAAATTAATTGTGCCTATTAAAAATGAAATTAGTTTGTTGCATTTGATTATATTTTTTGAAAAAATAAAAAACAAGGGCTCGTCATGAATCGCAATAAAGTGTTGAAAAACCTCTAATATTTTTTCTGCGTGTACATTCGCCATCAAATGATGTTCAGTTAACTTTGTAAATGATTCAAACAGGTTTTCTACCAAGCTAACTTGGTGACCTTTTACTAAATTCAACATTACACATCCTCTAGAAAATTAAAACAATATCCACGTTTATAACCTCATTATATCATTAAAACCCAAAAAAAGACTGGAACTTCCCGGTCACAGTCTCTTATAAATCCACTTCAGTTCCTTCAAGGAAAGTTACTACAATTTGTCCAGTTTCCGAAATACTGATGTGGTCGAGAACTTGATTCATGATAACTCCATCAAATTTATCTAAATCTAGTATCTGATACATCTGCTTTGCATAGTGCTTATGGAGAAGATTTGATCCCTGTTTAAGCTTTTGCCACTTAGCTACCACATCAGATCTATGTTCTTTTAGCAGTCCAACCGCTTTCATAAAGGCTTTTTCAAGCATTTCCTCATCAATATGATTGTTTAAACATCCAATCTGGCCTTTAATCCTATATCGATTATTACACTGCCATACCTTACGTTTACCTCGACTTGTAGTCCAATTTTTTCTACCAAATGCTGAACCACATTCGGCGCAAAATACTTTTGTTGTAAAGGGATTGTTTTCTTTTTGCATGATATAAAATTGGAGATTATGTTGTTCTCTAAACTTCTTTCTTCTTGCTATTTCTAACTGAACAATCTCCCACTTCTCTTTATCTAAAATTGGTTCATGATTGTTTTCAATATAATATTGATTAACTTGTCCATCATTATCTATTCGTTTCTTCGTCAGGAAATCAACAGTATAGGTTTTCTGAAGCAAAGCATCACCCTTATATTTTTCATTTTGAAGCATTTTCCATATAGCACTTGGGCACCACTTTGCTTTACCTGTGCAACCTGGTATTTCCTGTTCTCTTAACTCTTTGGAAATAAATTCTGGACTGTATCCTTCTAGAAATCTATCAAATATATAGCTTACGACATTAGCTTGTTCATGGTTTATAATGAGATTTCCTTTTTCATCTTTGTCATATCCCATAAAGTTTGTAGTGTTTACTTGAACTACACCACGCTCAAATTTCTTACGAATTCCCCAAGTTGAGTTTTCTGAAATAGATCTTGATTCATCCTGTGCAAGCGATGATAGAATAGTAAGTAGTACTTCTCCTTTTCAATCTAAGCTATCTATATTCTCTTTTTCAAAAGTTACTCCAATATCTAGATCTTTTAGTTCTCTTACATACTTGATGCAGTCCAATGTATTTCTAGCAAATCTACTAATAGATTTAACTAAAATTCTGTCAATCTTACCTTCTCTACAATCCTGTATCAGTCGATTAAAAGCCTCACGTTTTTTTGTATTAGTTGCTGAGATTCCCTCATCCGCATAGATGTCTACCAACTCATAATCTTCATGTTTTAAGATGTATTCACGGTAATAATTCACCTGATTCTCATAACTTGATAGCTGTTCTTCTTGGTCTGTAGACACTCGACAATAAGCGGCTACCTTGACCTTTTTCTGAGTTTGAGATTTGACTGTTTGCTGTAGCTTTCTGGCCGGTATAACTGTAATGTTTTTCTCCATCTTCAATCCTTTCTAACACAATTACTGGTGAACTTAGTTTCCAACCTTCAATATCCCTTTCAGGGACTCTCATACCTTTACATGAATTTTTTCCTTCTTTGATATATTTGGAACAACACCAAACAATCTTTTTCTTATAAGATACCTGTCTTTTTAATGTTGAACCACAATATTGGCATTTTAACATTCTGGAAAATTTATAGGTTTTATTTGTACCTTGGGTCCGAGAACGGCTTTTCATTTTTACCTGAACCTTCTCCCATATTTCCTTAGAAACAATTCCTTCATGATTATCTTCGATATAGTATTGTTCAACCTGTCCTTGATTTAATTTCTTTGGACCGTTTACACCGTCATGAAAGTATTTTTGAAGTAGTAAATATCCTTTGTATTTTTCGTTTTTTAAGATATTACGAATTGTGCTGTCATACCATTTCTTTCCTGTTACAGTTGGAACCTTGCCCTCATTAAGTTTTTTAGCAATCCTATGTGTACCCATTCCTTCTAAATAACTATAAAAGATGGTTCTTACTATTTGCGCTTCTGCTTTGTTTATAACAAGTTCACCTTTTTCATTTAAATCATACCCTAAAAACCGTTTAGCATTAATGAGTAATTCTCCCTTCTGGAACTTTCTACGAAAACTCCATCGTTGGTTTCCGCTCATGCTTTGTAACTCTTCCTCAGCCAAACTTGCTAACACAGTCAAGACAACTTCACCTTCATTGGATAAAGTGTGGATATTCTGCTCTTCAAAAAAGATATCAATACCAAGAGTTTTTAATTCTCGACTGATTTCAAGAACATTGATGAGATCTCTTGCAAACCTTGATATTGACTTAGTATGGATAACATCAATTTGTCCTTTTCTACAAGCATCTAACATAGTTTGAAAATCAGGTCTATCATACTTTGAACCCGAAATCCCTTTGTCACAAAAAACACCCAAAAACTCAACATCATCACGTTCAGCATACAACTTTTCAAAATAGACTTTTTGATTCTCTAGCGAATCAAGTTGACTTCCGTTGGTTGTAGAAACTCGAACATATGCACAAATTCTCTTTTTTCTATTGTTATTCTTTGCTTCAATTTTTCTTATATTCATTTTTCCTCCTACAAGAAATTTTTACACACTATATATCCCTCTAAACACAATATTAGTCAAGTATTCAGCAATCATATTATTTACTAAAATGTGCTTACAGATCCTCTTACCTAAATAGGTACATTCAAGATAGATTTTTCCGGTTTTAAGAAAAAATCAAAAAGAAAAAGCCTGATGTAATTCACCAGGCTTAGATTTTTTATTTGAAATTTAATCGCATTATGTTATAATAAACATAGAAAAAGAGCTGAGCGCCAACTCAGCTCCATGTAGAACCGTTAAAAAGACGGTGACTCTCTATTATCAGACTATAACTCGTCCAACAACTCGGTCAAAAGTGGGGACGGGTTATTTCTTTTTGTCATCGTCCTTGAAGATTTTATAGCACAAACCAATCAAAGCAATGGTAAAAGTACCAAAACCAAAGATGGTCTGAACGACTTCAAATGAGCTCAAACACGCTCCTCCTTTCCGTCAGATTTTGATGATTTACCCATAGGCATCACCTCTCTTTCGGTATCAGGAGCCACCGTCTTCACTTTTCTACAATAGATATTATACCACATGAACCACCAACTTCGGTGGTTTATTTTGTTTAAAGATTTATTTTAAGAGTAGTATCTACAAACTCTTAGTTAGTAGTAATCAAACCATCAGGTTCAATCGTAAATTCTGGTTTTACTGATAGCGAACCATCAGACTTGAGATAGTACCATCCGTTTCCTGATTTAATAAATTGCTTAGATTTCATATCCCCTTCTTTTTCATCCAAGTAATACCAAGTTTCACGATATTTTACCCAACCTTTAGCCATTCTACCATCCGACTTAAAATAGTACCAACGATGATTGATATGCATCCAACCAATAACCATGGCACCACGCTTATCTAAATAAAACCAATCCTTGCCATCATTGAACCATTTATTGATGAAACAGTAGCCTCTATTATCAAAGTAGAACCATTCTCCTTTGATATTTTTCCATTGAGATTTTGGATAAGAGCCATCTGCTTCTTCCCACCACCAACCAACTTCGTTTCGTTTCCAGTTTCCTTCAGTTAGACCAGATTCAATATCTTTCTTAAACTGTTCTCTACTAATGCCCCATTTTGCAAGGTATGGATAGGGATCTACATGATCACTTCCATTATTTGGTTGGTTGTAAGTACAAAATTGATGAGTTTTAATCCCAGCAAGACTACTAGAATCTAGAGTTTTAGGGATTCCAGCCTCGTCAGCTAACTCACGTAATAGCTTGACATAAAGTCGATAATCTCTCATGAATTCTTCTTTAGATTCATGACTTTCTATTAGTTCAACTTGAGCGTAACCTTCAACATTCCATCCGCCGCCAACATCATAAGCACCTCGGTCTACTAACCAAGTTTGCATGATACGACCATTCCCTACCACATGGGAGAAAAATCCTGACTCAACTGGACGACGCATATGGTAATCCGCTTCATTTTGTGCCGTAGAGTTAGGATTTCCTGTTGAGTGAGCATGAACTTGTCGATAGGGTTGCTCACCGATTTGAGGAAGATTTGTTCGTAATCTACTTTTATCAACTTCCATGATTATCCTCCTTATCATTGTTAGACTTTTCTTCAGTTAGATGTTCAAAAGCTTTTAAAATTGGTTTAAAAAGTAGAATATTCCCTTTTACTTTTTGATAGTTCTCAATTAGCGATTGGAAAGTAAATACTAGGTATCCGATATAAATAGAATACAGAAACATAAACCCAGTTTTTTCAGGCAACAAAACAGACATCGGAATCAATAACAGTAACATAAAAATCCCTAAGACTTTTCGAATTAATCCATTGATTCCAATTCTACTCTTATACTCAACATCAGGATTTACAATGGCAGCAAATGTTCCTGATGCAAAATCAACAATTTCCATGATGACAATCAACCCTAACGCATACAAAATAAGCCCATCTTCTGTTTCGATGAGCTTTCTTAAAAAATTAAACAATTCAATATCCATTTTTAATACTCCCTATTGTTCTTTTTTATTTGACTCAATTTCAGCTAAAACAGCATCTTCTAATTCATATCGTTTATCTCGGAACAATTTTTCTTGGTTTCTCATTTCGAGACGATGCTCCGCATATTGCTCTGAATGATAGAGAAACTCAGATACTGTAGAAACACCATGTTCATCGACATCAACAGTATACTGCTTAACTACTTCATCCCCAATCTTCAAATTTCCAACCAAACGTGTTGTTTTAGTAATTTCTAATGCCATTAACTTTCTCCTTTCTCTCTTTTAGTTTTTACTTCCTCAAATAAGTCTTTTAGGTCTGAGTCGTATTCTAATACATCTTTCATTAACTGCAATTCGCTTGCAACAACCAAATAAAGAGCCTCATTTTGTGCTGCTTGACCTTCGGTTTGTGCTAGTTTCTTAGTCAACGACTCCATTGCTAATTGATGGATTAAATCTGTGTTCATCTTCTAACATCTCCAATCGTTTATTTAATTTTCGAATATCAAGTATTAACTCTTGAATTCCTTTTAAAGCGATATTCGTTAATCTTGTATTATCAAGATTCAGAAAACCACCATTTTCATACACAAGTGACGAGTCAATTTGTTGAACATCTTGAGCGATGAGTCCAATTTTGGTATGAGCCTTTTGAATACGATTCCCTATTTTCTTCCAGTCATATTCTTTAAATTGAAATCTTTTGATAAAATCGAGTGCTTTATAGTTAGATAAGCCTATATTCTCTTTTAAGTTTTTATCAGAAAAATGTTGGTTAACAATTTGCCATAAGCTATAAGCATTTCCGTTATATGAGTAGTAAATATCATTTCCTGATCCACCAAAGTCTAGAGATACATTATTAGAATTCCAATAACTAATAGTTCCTGTAGTTGAGCCATTAATGCTACTTTTGCCGTACTTTAACCAGCCAATTCCTTTTGCCTTAATGTATCCTTCGACCGTCAATAGAAAATCATCACTATCACTTGCAGTGTTTCCAGTAGTAAAATCTGAATCTTTGTAAATAAATAAGCCGTAAGGAACATTGTCCCCTCGGCCATAAGAACCTATAAATTGTACACCTAAACCATCTTTAGAATTAAACTGACGAGGAACATTAATCTGTAATCCACCGTTGATAGCGTCAAATGAACCATAAGCACCTAACTTAATTTTTGTTTCTCCAGTTAATAATCCACCAGAAATTGTGGTTCCAGTTATTGTGCCACCCTGAATTCTGTCACCACTTAGTAAGCCTGACTTTATTTGACTAGCATCAATCCTAACACTTTGTACACTATTGATAAAAGCATTCTTAGCAAACAGCTGTCGTAAATAAGCTTCATTTACAACTAACTTATTAAAAAACGCTTGATCCACGACAATTTTATCTGCAGTTACTGAATTCGATGCTAATACCATAGTAGTTACAGACCCAGATTCAAAGTTTGATGTCTTTAATTTATCAATCATTCCTGATTTAATGACTGCTCTATCAATTAAAGTATCCCCAGTGATATGAGTTGCCTTGCCAATAATTCGATTGATTCCATTTGCACCTAAATTAATCCCTGAAATTAAAGATCCAGCATTAGTTAAATTTTGAATCGAATAGGAACCTTGATGTTGCTGAACAAGACTTTCTGTAGCAATTTGTTGAAAGGATGTACTATCTACAAAGTTTTTAGGTGGCTGACTACCTCGAACAATTGAAATTTGGCCAACTGCCACAGTGCCATTCTTTTCTACCCAAATATGAAGCCCAAAATCATCTGTTTTTGTCACGGTTTTATTTATCGTAAAAGTTCCTGTAAAAATTTGAGCTGCACCCGTTCTAGTCGGACTGATGGTGAAACCTCCTATTGAGTTACCTGATTTGATTTCAAAACCAACTTTTCCATCAGGTAGTACATCTATCCATAAATTGACCCTATAAGAAAGTTTCTCACCAGCAACAAATTTTTGACTATGAAGAGGCATTTGGAAACCACGCCAACCATTTGTTGTCCTGCCACTTTGTGCAATTCTTAGCAACTTGTATTCATTAGTTCCTGTCATAACTAAATTCGAATTCGGTTCACGTTCTTTATATTTACTAAAATTGGTTGGATCGTATACTAAGTTTTGGTTATCAATTAAATCACTGACTCTTGTAATCAGTCCTTCGGATGTTTGTACAACCTGACTAATTGTTTTACCCTGTTCACTAATAGTTCTTGTATGACTACCTAGAGTATCTTTTACTTCGTTAAAAGCCGTTACAGTTGTTAAATCTTCGATAGGTTTAGTCCAATAATTTGGGAAGATATCTCCAGTAGTAATCATTAAAGCTCTCCAACGAAACTTACCTGAACTTGCTCCATCAATACGAAATTGTAATTCAAAGTTTTTAAAATTATTGAACATCTCATCTGTTACGATTCGAGAAATTTTAATAAGATGGTAGTTTGTACCAGTTTTTAAGACACTAGACCAAGAGGTATGAAACGGATTAGAATGAACACTCCATACAGCACTATTATCTGATTTTTTATAGCCAGGACCTTGTAAGATAATTCTAGGAGTAACAGTTGAATCTAATACAACATTATCGACAGAAATATAGACAAATAGATTGATTTTTGTCCCTGCATAGATGCCAGTCGAATCACCATAAGGAACTTTACCTATTGTTTGAATCCAATTGAGTTTCGAATTTATTTCTTTGTATGAAGTCCAACTATCACTCGAACCAGCGGCTAAGTTTCTATGAGAAACACTAGTTGGTATTAAAGCTTTAGCTTCACTAATAGTCCGACTGAAACTATTAGATGTTTCTCTAACTAAATTTTGCACGCTAGAGTTCGTCACATAACCTCTATCTAAAATATTTTTATCAACGTCTGATTTAGTTTGAAATCCTTTTAAATTGATAATAGATTCTACCTGACTACTGGTCAAGCGTTTGGCTATTTCACCTGCTTGGATTTTAATTGTTGTTTCAGTACTAGCAAGTCGATTTGTCGTTTGATTAAAATCTGTTTGTGATACTTTAGTATTTATAGCATCTGCAGCAACTTGTAAATCAGCTTTAGTTTTAGATATTGCTAATGCATTCTCTGATATTCTTTGGAGTGCTTCACTAGTTGTTTGTTTAATATTTTCTACATAGGTCTTTTCAGCTTTTAGATTTATTTTATCCTTGGCTTGTGATATTTCCGTTCGTTGTTGCTCTACGGTATTTTTGATAGCATCAAAGTCTGTCTTTGAAACCTTGTTAGTAATAACCCCCTTAAGCTTATCAATTGAAGATTCTACTGTCGTAATTTGATTCAATAAGCTATTCTTGCTGAGTTCAACTAAACGGTTTGCTTCAGCAATAGCTTCTTTTTTATAATTTAAGGTATCTGTTAGTACTGTATTAGTAGTTTCTTTAACTTCTTTACTGACCTCTAAGGCATGATTAGCTAAATCTCTACTACTATTTGCTTTAGCCAACACATCGTTGTATCTATTTTCATTAAGTGATTCATTAGATTGAACTTTAGAATCAACATCAGCAATCTTTCCTTCAATCGCTTGACGAATACCATCTGCGTAAACTTCTGCACTAGCTTTGACTTTTTCAATATCATCTAGAATTGAATCTTTTTGTTTAGTGAATTCGGCATCAAATGCTGTGTTCGCATTTCTCAAAGCTTTTTCAATTGCGACTTCTTGTAATGTGAAACCAGAGTCTAAAATTTCATTTGCGACAGTTGAAATTGCACTATTTGAAGTTGAAGCACCTACCATTGGTTTATCATCAAAAGTAATCGATATATATTCTTGTGTCAGTGCGTCAAATTCATAAGCGACTGCCTTTTTTGGAATATCAATTTCATGTTTCAAACTCTTGATATTTACGGTATCCCCTAAATGTACAACCTGCCCATCGAGTTCATAGGCTTCAATCGTAATAGCATCCGATAACTTATCAATTCCTTCATTCTTAAACTTAGCCTCAGCCCACTTCCTTAACTCCTCAATGCTTTTAAGAGTATTATTTTCGTACTCTTTTTCATTGATATATGGATAGAAAGTGATTAGAGGACTATCGACAGTAATTTTAATTGTCTGATCTTTATCTTTACCATCTGGTTTAAATGTTGATTTTGCATGAATACGAGTAATGATTGATTGAGTTGATTTGGTTCTCTTGTAAGACTTTAGATTCTTATGTGTTGTTATGACAACACCCCTATTTTCACCTCTATTCTTCTTGATTGTCAGAGCCAAATTGTCACGAATCAACTCCCCTTCCCAAGTTCCTATGATAGAATGGGCACCATCCATTAAGACAGCATAGAGTGTCTTTACTTCATTTGTATTGAAAGTACGGCGATCTGTAACATCACTCGTAAATGAAAAATCACCAAGATTGGTCTTAGTATTTTGAACCATTTGGGATAAGGCCATACCACAAGTAAGATTAGCAACACTAATTGGTTCGATAGACCGTTGCATAATATCATCTGAAATATGGTAGGCGGTTATATCCAAACTATCATCGTTTTCAATTGGCTTTTTAATACGAAATAACTGGAATCCTAAGACAGGCACAGGAGCCTTGATAAGCATATCCTCTTTTATTTGTTTATAGATACCAGAATCGGTAATTGGATAGCGAATGGATAAGGTGAAATCACCGTTCAGGGTCTCTTTTACAATAGCAGAGCTAGTTTCATGAAGAGGTAATCCATTCCACTTTGCAGTTCTTATATCTTTGTTCAACAAAAATAACATTTAAGCCCACCCCCAATTTGTTTCAAAGCTTAAAGAAGTAATACCTCTACCAAGAACAACACCTACTTCTTTTTTAGCGCTTGGATCAAGAGTGATAAAATCACCAGACCATTTTATGTACTTTTTGCTAACCGTTAGAAAACTTGGACTATTTGGTTCGTTTACCATCACAAGAGGTTCTGTAAGTTTTTCAATTTTAATAACCTGATCTCCAATCGTAAACTGAGTCTCAGTTGCCGAATTCCCCATTATCGTTATTTTGGGGAACGCTAGAGACGTCCCTTGAACTCTAATTACACCGTTTGATGTCAAAGTTTGTCTATCAATTGATTTAAAAAACTTTGTAGGATGACAAATAAAGGTAGCTTTCGTCGCATACACACCATCTCTCTCTTGTTTTACCTCAGTGCATTTTACTCGGTAACACCAAAGACGTGTGGTTTTCATCCGTTCACTCTCAAGCCAAAACTGCTCCTTGATAAATAGACCCATAAATTGATGGAGTTGTTCTTCTGAGGGCTTAACAATGTAAATCGTATATGATTTTTCAATTAAATCACGGTGCCGATTTGTTTGCGAAAGAGCGCCACTCATTCCTTTATGTTCTAATAAACTCGTCTTACTCTCCGCTAGAATAACAGAAGGCGATTCGTGGACAATCACCTTAAAAGGAAAACTAGAAGTTCCAATTCCATCTATGACTAACTCGTTTCTTTTAATCATATAGTGGCTCCTCTCAATTGTTTTTGACGTGCTAATTCTTCTGCGATTCGACTTGCTACTTCATTTGCTATTTTTTCAATATCTGCCTGTTCTCGGATAATATTTCCAGTAATCGAAATGTTGATGTCTGGCATTCTTAAATCCATCGTTCTTGCAATACCTCTTCCGATTGCCCCAAGAGTAGATTCATTTAAAGGGAGTACCGCTTCGTTTCCTGCTTCTCCTCCTACCATTAGGGAATTCCCTATTGTTCCGAAGGCAGTTGGTTTTGTTAGAATTCCCCCTTTTGCATACCACTCAATTCCGATTCTAGGAATTTGTCCCTTTAACCAATCCAGAGGGTTTGCAGATCCTGACACACTAAAATGAGGTAAAGGAATGTGTGGCCACTGAAATCTGAAATTAAAGAGATTTTTGATAGCAGTTATAGCAGTTGAAACTGCATTTTTGGCAGTGTTAATTGCATTTGAAATTGTATTTTTTACTCCATTCCATACATTGGACACTGTACTTGAAATTCCATTTAAAATACCAGAAATAGTTGAACTGATACTATTCCAGATTGTACTGACAACGTTACTAATTGCTGATAACAGATTACTAATTGTGTTCTTAATCCCATTCCAGGTGTTTGATATAAGTTGACTAATAGTACTAAGAACTAAGCTTACAATTGACTTGATGGATTCCCATACTGTTGAAATAACTGCCTTTATTGTTTCCCATGCACCAGACCAATCTCCTGTAATAATTTGCATTACTGCTTTAATAATGCCTAAGACAAGATTGATTGCCGTTTCAACTACTTGTTTGATGATTTCCCAGGCTGTACTGATAATAAGTTTTATATTTTCCCATGCTTCCTGAATATAGGGTTCTAGAATAGACATAACAGTAGTTATGACTGTTGAGATTGCATTCCAAACTGTTGTTGCGGCTTCAAGAATTAATTCTTGATTCTCAGTCCACCACGTAGTCAGTGTCCCCCAGATGCTTAAAATAAAATCTGATATTTCTTGAATGATAGTAGATATAAAAGAATAAATTGCATTCCAAATATCCGTTACGGCTGTTCTAAATCCTTCGTTATGTTCCCAAAGTTCTTTTATTCCTACAATTAACAAGGCAAGAACAGCTATAATTCCTAAGACTATAGCTATAATAGGCGCTACACTTGCCATTAAGCCACCAATTGTGACACCCATTGCTAAGGTAGCTGCCTGAAGTGCTAAAAATATAGGGAGTAATAATCCTAATCCAGTAATCAGGCTACCTACAATAATGATAAATTGTTTTACTGGCGTTGATAAACTAGAGAACCACTCAGCAACTGAACGTAACAAATCAGCTAAAATCTCTAGTATCGGTGCAAAAGTCCCAGCTATAGCATCTCCAACTTCAGCTAATGCTAACTTAGCTTCATTTTGAGCAGTTGTAAATTTATCAATTGGATCTAGTGTTGCTTCATAAGTTGAGCCGACTGTTCCTGATGCTTTCTTTGCTGTTTCAGCTAAGTCATCAAAAGATAAAGCACCACGATTAATGGCATCCACCATTCGTGGAGCACCCTTAGTTCCAAATATATCTGAAGCGAGAGTTAACTTTTCAGTTTCGCTAGTTGAATTTTTAATTTTTTCGACGGTTTCAGATAAACCTTGCTGCAAAGTCTTTCCTGATGCTGCATACTTCACAGATGCTTTTGATAAGGATGATAAAGAGGCTGATGAATCTACACCAGCCTTTTCAAATTTCCCCATTAAAGCAACGCCCTCATCAAATGAAAGTCCTAATGCCTTAATTTGTGGTGCTCCAGAAACAACCTTATCCATCAAATCTTGAACTCCCACCCCAGTAGCTTGACTTGTAAAGGTGACAGTATCAAGAACACTAGACAAATCCGTTGCCTGTAAGCCATATGCTTCTATAGCCTTCTTAGCTGAAATAGCTGATGAGGTAACATCACTCCCATTTATGGATGCGAATTGGATGAGATAACTTGAAGCTGATTTTAAACTATCACCGGTTAAACCAAATTGAGTGTTCAACTCTCCGACTGCACTTCCAGCAGTATTAAAGTCTGTAGGAATTTCTGTAGCAAGGTTCTTTGCGATAGTTGTCATTTCTTCTAAAGCTTGGCCAGAAACACCAGTTTTGGTGACAATGATATCCATCCCTTCATCAACTTCGTTAAAAGCTTCAAGCGACTGTTTCCCAAAATCAATCAATTTTTGTGATAATTCTGCTAAACGATCACTGAATTCCATTAGGATATCTGCCTTTAAGAGATGATTGATTTCTGATAGATTATCCTTTGCACTTGTTGAACTAGTGCCCATCTCTTCCATCTCATTTTGAAGATGATTGTAGGCCGTTTTGGTATCATTTAGAGTCTGTTCCAGTTTATTGGCTTCAATCGAATTTTCGCCATACTGAGATTTTGTTAATTCTAGTTGTTTCTCTAAATTCTGAATCTGTTTTTCTAGTAAAGAGGAACTTTCATTTACTTTTCTCTGAGCTAAAGCTAGCTTTTCAGATTCACTAGCACTTGAAGAAAGTTCACTTTCTTGTAATTTAAATTGACTCGTTAATTTTTCACTCTCAGAAGCTAGACGAGCTTGTTCTTGTTTCAAGCTATCCCATTGACTTTTAGTAGTACCTATTCGATTTCCATTTTCCGATAAGGCTTGATTGACACCCTCTAGTTTGCTTTCATAACTTTTCAGTACTGTCTGAGTAGTTTCTACTTCCCTTTGAAAGGCTCGATATTGTTCCGCCCCGATATTACCTGACTTAAATTGAGCTTCAACTTGGGCTTGTGCCTGCCTTAAGGTAGCTAATTTTTCTTTAGTGGTTTCAACTTGTTTAGCAAGCACTTCTTGTTTTTGAGTAAGGAGTGTGACATTTCCTGTATCAAACTTAAGAGCCTTATCAATTTGTTTCAATTCTTTAGTTGATTCAGCGGCTTGTTTATTTATCCCTTTTAAGGCATTTTGCAAAGGTTGTGTGTCACCACCAATTTCTATTGTGATACCTTTTATATTTCCAGCCATGTTCACATCTCCTTTCTATTAAAAATTATCAAAATCACTTTGATTCGCTTTTCTTGTGTTGCTTGTTTCATTTGTCCGCAAGTTTACATAATCAGTTTGATAATCAAGAGCCATCCCAATTGAAATATGTTTTAAGTCGTCTATGGATAAGCCAGTTTCCTTACAACAAAATAGATAGCTTTCTACCGTAAAGATTTCTTCACTTGCTGTTTCTGTTTGATCTGCTTTTTTCTTGTATTCATTCCTTGGTTAAGCATGTTCATTAAGATAGTTGCTACTTCTTGAACTGGAAACTCCTCCATCTCCATAAAGAATTCTTTGAATGGTTTAATTCTTGGATTAGCCGATTTAGCAAACACCCAAAAAATTCTGTGAAAAAAAGTCATATCAAAATTGGTCAGGATGGATAGATCAATGTCACCAGTTTCGAGTTTTTCTTCCTCATTTAGGTGCTCAATCTTATCAAGAATTGACTGCGTACTCACCATTGAAAACAAGTCTTGAAAATAATCTTTACCAAACTGTTCTTTATAGGCAATCGGTGTATATGCATTAGTAGCCAATTCATAGGTCTTTCCTGAAATTGTAATACTATCTCTCATCTGTAACTCCTTTATTCACGAGGTTCAAAGACTTCCTTGAACCAATTCTGACGAATCTCATCACCTGTTTCTTCTGTCGTTTTGCGACGAACCACCTTATCAAGTGGACGGGGACTTGCAGTAAAGTTTAACTCAACCTCATTAATATCTGAACCAGATTTTGTTTTTGATCCCATTGACGGACGTGATGCGTAACAGTAATACAAAACATGAAGTGTTTCTTTCTTATCTCCTTCAAAACGAAACATCAGAGCGAAATTCTTCTTTTCAGCATTTGCGATTTCAGAAATCGTTTTCGTTGTTGGATCTAATTTTTCTCCTAAGACACGAGTTAAAAATTCTTGAGTTAATAAGGCGAGCTTCAATGTTCCCTCATAACCATCATTTGATTCTGAAGTATAAAAGTTGATATTATCTGCCTTGTATGAACCTTTGTCACCAGTCGGTTCTAAGGTTAGTTCTGCTGCACCTCGTAATCGTTCAACCGTCCCATAAGTCAATGCGCCATTTGAAGCTTCAGTTGTAACTTCTGCCCAATGAACATCTTGTAATCCAAAGGTAACTTTATTTTTTTCAGTCATAACTATCCTCCGTTTAATGAAATGTAATATGTAATTTGATAGAGTTTTTCAGTTGAGATATAAGTCTCTACTTTGTCAAAAAAAATTGAATGACTATCGAATAAGTCATCCATCTTAGTTTCGATTTCTAAGTCCTTCTTTAAGGTATAGAGTTCCACTTGAAGATTAAGAGTCTTATGATAGCTCCAATTATCAGCTCCAGCATTTTCAGAGTCCTTAACAAGATATACAATAAATGGTGGAGCTGGACTTCTTCCTTCTTCAAAATGATGATAAGCTACTGGCAACTTTGATTTTATTAAAATGTTATAGAAATCTTTTAATGTCATGAAATCCTCACAATCTTTGTCTCAGCCTATCTTCAAGTGACTTAACGGCACTTTTTTCAACGATTTCAATATGTTTTTGCCCTTCTACTCGACCACCATTTTGTTTAGCGTGACCATTTTCTAGGAGATGAGTTAAGCCTGGTGTTCGGTTATGAATGGTTTTTGTTAAGCCTGTAGGACTGTCACTTGTTGACTTGCTTTTCCAACCTCGTGCATACTTACCAGTTTTTCGTGGAGAAGAGATCTTTAAAGTATCTACAGCACTGTCTGTTACTTCTTCTACTACCTCTCGCATTGCAGATGTCGTCTCTTTAATGTAATCACTCAACTCTTGATCAATTACTTTTTCCAACTCATCCATTCCTATCCTGTTCATAGTCATTCTCCTTAGTTGCTACAATATAAATCAATTGCCTAGGAACGCTATCACCATCAATTGAATCTACCGTAAAGTAGGCGTCTCTGTACTTTATCCTAGTTTTTAATGAACTTAGATTTAGTACCGCTTTGTCGTACCTTAGTGTAAATTGAATTTTGTTATAAAGGAGTTTAGACACACTCCCCTCATTTTCTGTCAAGGTCAATGGGCGACTAGAACACCATCTTTGGAAAACCGTGTTCCAAACTGAGGATTCATTTCCAATTTCATCAACCACAATTTTACGCACTTCAAATGTAAGACGGTCACGTAACGGAGCGATTTTCATCAAAAAATATCCTTCCTATCAGCTAATAGTAGGTGATATAACATTTGTTTTAACTCTTTATAATTAGCTGTTTCACGGTGTTCATAAAGATAGGCAACCCCATACAGGATTGCCATTCTTAGAACCTCACTGAAAGTATTCTGCCTTAACGTTTCTTCACAGAGTTTTTTACTCGTATCAATTAATTGCGTAATCAAGTCATCTTCATCTGTGTTTTCTACCTTAAGGTAAAGTTTTGCTTCTTCTAGACTTATCATGATTATTTTGCTTTCACAGTTAAAATTTTTACTGCTTCTGGTAATACTAATTTCCCATCAACACGTTGAGATGCAAGAAAACCAATTTGACCATTATTAGCATAAAGTTCATTTAGACGTTTAAAAGTACGTCCTTGGCGGTCTGCAATCCAGTAATATGAGAAATCACCAAATGCAATAGCTTTATTCCCCTGTTCAGGTAGGGGTGCAAAGGTAGATGTATAGTATGGACGGTTAAGAATTAAATCTGGTTGTCCAGCTTGTGTAGACGGTTGCCAAATATAATTTCCGTTATTGTCTTTCAGTTTACGGATTGCTTTAACAGTTGTATCATGAAGAATCCATACTGCATTTTTACGATACGGAGCAGGAAGAGAATGATACAATTCAATCATGTCATCAAACGTAATGTCTTTAGTCGTCGTTGTAGGACCAGTAACATTTGCTTGCGTAAAGATTCCTGTTGGTTTCTTTGAGCCATCTCCAATAAGGAATGATTTCTCTTCTTCTGTACCAATACGTCGTGCAAACTCACTAGTCATATAGGATTCTAAATCAAATACTGAGTCATTTAACAATTCTTCTGAGATTCGAATAGCTGTTCCAATCTTATGCGAATCAAGTGTTACTTGACCAAATGTCTCATCAGTTTCAGGATAAAGTCCATTTTCATCCATCCACGACGCAGTTCCGTGCCCTGTAACAACTGGAATCTTCCGCTCTCCACTTGATGTTTTAATGACAGTTGCTAGACTTCGGAAGAAATTCTCTTCTTGAAGACCTTGAACTAGTTTTTTCTCATACTCATCAGGTACTAAATGGCCACCCTCTGTATCTTCTCCAACACGAAGAACATCCTTAACATCAAAGAAGTTACGCTTACGGACATTCGTCCAAAAGGTTTTGGAGTAGACATCAGACTTAGTTCCCTTCTTCTCATCTTCTACCTCACTATCTTTTAAGACAGTGGTAGGCTGTCTTGTCAAAGCCTGAGAAGTTGGTTGAGCAAGTTCTAGATCAATCTTTTCTTGTCGTTCTAAGCGAGCAATTTCTTGATTATAGCGATTGATTTTACTTTCCATTTCATCATAGCGTTGAGAATCTTCTTCTGAGACTAAACCATCTTCAGTTCGCACTGAGTCTAGGAAAGTTTTTGCTTGTTCCCAAGCTTGATTTCGTTTTTCTTTTAATTCAAGTAATTTAGACATAGGTTAGGTTTCCTTTCATTATTTCAATAAATCTAATCGTTTTCTTAACTGATTGAGAGGAGTCGTTGATAAAGGTTTGTAGCTATCAATTTTGGCTTGAAGTTTAACAACAAGGTTATGATCTGCGGTAGCTCTACTAAATGAATAACTGCTAAGTTCTAGCTCTTCTTTAGGTTCATCTTTACCGAATAAAATCTTGTCCGCAAAGCCAAGCTCAACTGCTTTTCTCGCATTAAACCATGATTCAGAATCCATTAAATGTGAGATTCTTGCCCTAGATAATCCTGTTCTTAACTCATAGGCGTTCACAATGGACTCTTTGATTTCCCCCAACATTTCAATGACCTTTTCCATATCCTTAGCTTCACCTTGTGCAATTGTCCATGGATTATGAATCATCATCATTGCAACAGGACTCATGGATACTGTTGTTCCAGCCATGGCAATGACACTGGCAGCACTAGCAGCAAGGCCATCAATAATGACATGTACATTTCCCTTGTAATCCATCAGCATGTTATAGATTTGTGCTGCGGCAAAAACATCACCCCCTGGACTATTTATCCAGAGGGTGATATCACCTTTTCCTGCATTTAAATCATTTTTAAAGAGTTGTGGAGTAACTTCATCTCCAAACCAAGTTTCATCAGCAATCTGTCCTTCAATACGAAGAGTACGAATATTCCCTTCGTCTGAAAAACTCCAAAATTTACGCATCTTCTTCCTCCTTTGGTTTTTCTTGAGGTTGTTCAATTACCTGTTTTGTCATAAAACCACCAGCATCTTTTAATTTAGTCATATTTCCGTTAATCAAATAAAGATTTCCTCCCTCTTCATCTGTTAAAAGATTTAAATCTTCAAGTTCTCGAATATCATTTGTAGATAACCAGCCATTCTGTCTTGCAATAGCATACCCACTCATACGACTTTGATAATCCCCACGTAATAAACCATCTACATTGAACTTAACAAAGTACTTCTTCTTTTCTTCAGGTAAAAAAAGAGACCTCTTGAAGGCCTGTTCTAAACGAACTACCCAAGGGTCTAATGTGTATTTTACAAACTCTAGTGATTGTTGCTCGATATTTGAAAATGAAGATTTTTCTAAATCACCAATCATATGTGGTGGTATCCTATACAAACGTGCAATCTCATTGATTTGAAACTTCCTAGTCTGTAAGAATTGTGCTTCTTCTGGTGGAATACCTATTTGAGTGTACTTCATCCCTTCTTCTAGAACTGCAACTTTATGTGCATTTGTTACACCGTTATAAACCGCATTCCAAGAATCACGTACTCTTTTTGGATCCTTCAAAATCCCTGGATGTTCCAATACACCACCTGGATTTGCACCATTTTTAAAGAATGATGCTCCGTAATTCTCTGTAGCCAAAGTCATCCCAATTGCGTTCTTTGCTAATGCGATGGGAGAATAACCAATCAATCCATCAAATCCAAGTCCTGGAATGTGAAGAACATCTTCTTGTTTTAAAATAACACTGCCTTTATCCCTGAAATTTGGATTTTCTTCGGTCTGACGTTGATATTTGTAGTAAAGTTTCCCATTTTCATCACGATGTACTGACATTTTATCTGGTAATAAGGGATACAAACTGATAACCTGACCGCTCTTATCCCTTATGATTTGAATATAGGCATTTCCCCATATCAAAAGATGAGTCATCAAAGTTTCACGAAAGACAAAAGAAGACATCTCAGGATTTGGTTCATCATGAAGTAAGAAATATAGAGGGTGTTCAAATTTTTTCTCCCTCCCATTAGATGTTCTTTCATAAATGTGAATGGGTAGAGAGGCGACAGCTTCAGCTAATATTCTCACACAAGCATAAACGGCTGTTGTCTGCATTGCTTTAAATTCATCGACATTTTCACCACTAGAAGTTCGTCCAAAGAGATAGGAAAAGTCCTGCCCTTCATAGCTATTATGCGGTTTATCTCGTGATCTTTTTCTTCCAATAAAATCTAAAAATCCCATCTAATCCTCCATTTTTGAGCACAATAAAAGCACCTCATTTATGAGATGCTCTACGAATTATAATTGAATTTACTTATTGAATAACTTAGCCCAATTCTGCTTGGAATTTAAAATTCTAGAGACATAAACCTCATATTTCTCGATATAATAAAAAGCTAAGTAGTTTTCAATTGGCATATATCGGTAACGTTTTCCGTCATCTGTTAATTCACCGTAACCTCGACTCGATACCAAAGGACATGCTTCTGGAAATGTTTCTAAAGTTTCTAGTGCCGTTAAAATAAGGTCTAGTTTACTATCGGCAGATTGCTGGCTGTAAAAATTCAGTACAATATAATCATGTATTTCTCTCAAGTCTTTCTTAGCTTGATCCGTAAGAGAAACATGGTAACGTTTATGATTAGTCAAGTCCAAATTCCTTTCTTACATCTGCCAAAGACGTTAGTTTACCTTGCTCAATTTCTTGATGTCCCATCAAGATTTCCTTTTTCAAATCTTCAAAAGCAACCTGATATTGAGTCTCTTGTGAATCACTAAATACGAACTCTTTGGGATCAACTGCACCTGTCGCAATTTTACGAAGTGCAGCATTAAAAATATCTGACAGGGTTAACTTTTCATCAGCTAAGATTTCTTTTGTTTGTTGATAAAAAGTCGAATCTGCTCTAAAATTAACAGGTTGAGTACTTGCCATGATTAATACCTCTTTGTAAAGATGATTTGTAAATACATTGTAGCATCTTTATATTTAAAATTCAACTAAAAGCTCAATATTCCTCGCTCGTCATAAATACTACTATCATTATTTTGGTGTCGAATACATCTATCAATCCCCATTATAAGGGCAACAATTCCATCGATTTTTTCAATTGATTTCTCCTTATCTGGTTTGATATTGCCTGCAGGGTCTTGGCGCATAACTACATTTTGCGACATCCATTTTAAAACCGGTTGTCCTCCGTGTTGGATACGACCTTCCATCATGAGTTTGAATAATTCCTTTGACGGTGGACTCATGTCCTTATACCCTTGACCAAAAGGAATCATCGTCAGACCCATATCTTCTAGATTCTGAACCATTTGTGTTGCATTCCATCTGTCATAGGCGATTTCTTTTATATTGTATAGCTTTGATAAGTCCTCAATGAACTTCTCAATAAAGCCATAATGAACTACATTACCCTCTGTCGTCTTTAGATACCCTTGCCGTTCCCACACATCGTACAAAACATGATCTCTACGGCAACGAAGTTCAAGAGTATCTTTAGGTAACCAGAAATAGGGTAGAATGATGTAATTTTCTAGTTCATTCCTAGGTGGAAAAACTAAAACAAAGGCTGTGATATCAGAGGTACTAGACAAGTCTAGTCCTGCATAACATTCACGACCTTTCAAACTTTCAAAATGGACAGGTGCATCCCCTTTATTGTATACATGTTCTGGAATCCAAGCAACCGTAGAATTTGTCCACATATTTAGCCGTAGTTGCTTGAATACATTTTCTTCAGCAGGATTATCAAGTGCTTGTTTATAAGCTTCTCTGACACGGTCTAAGCCAATGGTATGACCTAATGACGGATTTGCTTTTAACCAGTTACTTTCGTTATTCCAGTCCTCTTCATCAGATAAACCATAAACGACAGGATAAAAAGATGTATCTTTCTTTCTGTCGTTTAAAATATCAAGTGCTTTTGTATGTAACTCGTAACAAATTGAATTCTTATCTGTTCCTGCAGTAGTAATGATAAAAAATAAGGGTTGCTCTCGTGCATCCCCTGAACCTTTAGTTAAGACATCATAGAGGTGGCGATTGGGTTGCGCATGAATTTCGTCAAACACGAGTCCTGAAACATTGAGACCATGTTTTGTACCAGTCTCAGCGGACAAAACTTGATAGAAACCTGCATTAGAGTAGTTAACAATTCGTTTCGTAGCACCCATTATTTTTGAACGTTTCTCTAAAGGTCGACTCATTAGTACCATTTGTTTTGCTACATCGAATACAATAGAGGCTTGATTTCGGTCGCATGCAGCACCATAAACCTCTGCACTGGCTTCATTATCTGCATAAAGTAGATAAAGAGCGATTGCTGCTGCTAGTTCACTCTTCCCATTTTTTTTTGGAATTTCAATATAGGCAGTTAGAAATTGACGATTCCCATCTTCTTTAACAATCCCAAATATATCTCGTACTATCTGTTCCTGCCAAGGTAAAAGCATAAACTTTTGACCTGCCCATTTTCCTTTAGTATGACAAAGGTTTTGAATAAAAGTCACTGCTCTATCAGCCTTACTTTTATCATAATGTGATGTAGCTAGCATAAAAGGAGTTGGTTCATAATGAAAAGTCATAGTAAACCTCCCAACAAATCTTCCATTTCGTCACCATTACCAACCTCTGAATCCATAGTAGCTAAACGATTTCTAGCTGATGGGGTTAGACCAAATTGTTCACAAAACTTCAGCATAATTTTTAAATTAGTTTGACTAATTGAAACTTGTGGAACTTGCTGTAAATACCCATTTGGTGTCTTTAAGATAGAACCATGTTTTGATAAAAACTCCTCTGCTTCTTTCCAACGTGCGTAAGCTTGACAATAACCTGCGAATGCAGTCATATCCATTTCCGTTAGTAATCCCATTTGTTCCAATATTTTTCCCATTCGCTTCCATTCCCTCTTAGCGTCTTCTTCAAGCCACTGGGGGCAACGTGGAGCCTTCTTTTGAGGTTTTACTTCATTCGTTGGGAGAGGCCGTTTACCAGGATTACCTTCTAGAACTTTTAAATTTGTAGGTTTCGGTTTACGTCCTCTAATTGCCACTAATTCACCTCCTAAAATAAAAAGAACTCACATCGAGTTCCAAATTATAATTTATTGTATGTATCCACTATTTCTTGATAGATAATTTTATCAAAATCATCCATTCGGTCAGTGACTTTACCATATTCATAATGAAAAACTATTTCTTTATTTCGTTTAATTTTTAGGATTGCTATCCAAGCTCCATCAATATGTCGATCATAAGTACTGTATTCCCTAAGAAACTCAATATGATAGTACCGACCATTGAATTCTCTAGTTATCATTTCCCACATAACTATCCCAATTTCATTATTTTATCAATTCCGTAAAGTACATTTAAACTTTGTCCATTATCCCAATTCACTAAAATTGAACCAATATCATCAACACCAATTACCGTACCGAGAGTACCTATAGGTGGTGCAAATGGATCTTCCATTTCGAGTAATTTGACTCGAGTTCCATTGGGATACAATGATTTCAAAGTCTTCACTTTTAAGTCATCCATAATATAACCTCTTCTCTTTTGTTTAGTACATATTAACTCTAAAGTTCATCTTTATCCAGTTATTTCTGATGATATTTTGAAGATAATATAGCACAACCAATAGCATACACAACTGGTACTGTGACTCCGTTTCCTGCTTGTTTATAAAGTTGTGCATCTGAATTTACAGCTTTTGCCTTTTCAAATAAGTCATCACTGAAACCTTGAAGTCTAAAACACTCTTTTGGAGTAAGTCTTCTAATTTTGACAACACGACCCTTCCAAACTACTGCGCCCATCTGGCAGCTACATGAAAGGTTGTGAGCTATTCCTCTCCCTACTCTTGCCCTTCTCGTTAATGAACTTGGATAAGAAAGATCAACCGAGTCACCAACCACCGCCAATTGATAACCTTGCTTTGTTCCGTTCCTAACCTTGATACCTTGTGTCAAAATTGGTTGGACCTCAAGCACTCCAGAGTTCATTGCTGTTCGCTTTGTCGCACCAGCAGTATAACGAGCAGTTAAACATCTTGCTTCTTCAGTTAACTTTGGTTCAGTTAGTGATTGGTCAATCAGATAAAGACCTGTCTTAGCTCCTAGTCCCCCACCCTCTCCAACAAGTGTTGTTGCAATACCACTGGGGTCATAGACACGGTAGCTTTGCATACCGCCTATAAGTTGCTTAAGATGGCTACTGCTTTCTCTGCTGAGAGGTAGTACTTTTCGTCGACCTTTTCTTCTAAGATGTCCAATAGTATAGATGCGTTCTCTATTTTGTGGTACTCCGTAATCTTTTGAGTTGAACACTTGCCATTCAAGGTCGTACCCTGATTCATCCAAGATAGAGAGATAGTCGAGATAATCTCTTCCCCCACCACTTGATAAAAGTCCTTTAACATTTTCAAGGAGAATCCATTCGGGTTTATCTTCTTCTTTTTGGCTTTTGATGAGTTCAACAAATGTAAAAAAGAGTCCACTTCGCTCACCGTATAGGCCGGATCGTTTCCCTGCGATAGACACATTTTGACAAGGGCTTCCCGCACACCAGAGATCTGCTTTTGGTAATCGTGTTGGATCGATTGTTGTAATATCTTCATGAAACCATTCTCCTTTCGTATCATACATTGCTTCATAAGACTTGCGTGCAAATTTATCTTTTTCACAAAATCCTATACACTTCATTCCTGCCAATTCTAGCCCATGTCGAAAGCCACCAACTCCGGAAAAGAAATCTAGAAATGTTAGTGTCATACTTGTTCCTCCAACTCCTTTAACACTTGGTTATAAGTTAAAACCTCATGATTACGTTGTACGGTTACTTCAGTATTTCCTGTAACTTCTATATAGCGTTTAACAATGACATCCACAAACTTTTCATCCAGTTCGATTCCATAACAAACACGTCCAGTCTGATCTGCAGCTATTAAAGTAGAACCAGAACCTAAAAATGGATCTAAAACTATTGTTCCACGCATAGAAGAGTTTTGAATAGGGTAAGCCATAAGTTGAATTGGTTTCATGGTTGGGTGGTCTTTACTAGATTTAGGACGGTCATATTCCCAAATGGTAGTTTGCTTCCGATCACTAAACCATTGATGCTTTCCTTTTTTCTTCCACCCATATAAACAAGGTTCATGTTGCCATTGATATGGGCTACGACCTAATACAAGTGAGTTCTTTTTCCAGATGCAACACCCACTCAAATAGAAACCAGCATCTTTAAAAGCTTTACGGAAGTTGAGTCCTTCCGTATCTGCATGAAAAACATAGATAGACGCATCATCTTCCATGTGATTTTCTACTTGAGTAAACATAGAAAGGAGAAATTGATAGAAGTCTCCGTCAGACATATTATCATTTAGGATTTTCCCAGCCGTCTCTTCAACGTCCACATTATAAGGTGGGTCCGTTACTACTAAATTAGCTTTCCTATCATCTAGCAACTGCTTATAGGTTTCAGCTTTTGTAGAATCACCACAAATGACTCTATGTTTTCCCAATTGCCAAATGTCCCCATGTCTTGATAACGTTGCTTTCTTCAATTCTTCTTCCACATCAAACTCATCTTCAGACAACTCCTTGTCATGGACATTGGAGAGGATGTCATCAATCTCTGGTGGCTCAAAACCAGTAAGGTCTAGATTGAAATCAGACTCCTGTAAATCTAAAAGTAAGTCAGCTAAGAGAGCTTCATCCCATTGACCTGTAATCTTATTGAGTGCAATGTTCAATGCTTTCTCATCTTCTTTAGGTAAATCAACGATGACGCACTTAGCAGTTTCATAGTCAAGGTCTTTAAGAACCGTCAAGCGCTGATGCCCTCCGATGACTGTCATGTCCTTGTTTACGATGATTGGATCCACATATCCAAACTTAAGAAGCGACTGTTTTATCTTCTCATATTCTTTATCCCCTTTTTTGAGTTTCTTTCGAGGATTATAAGCTGCAGGCTTTAATTCTTTCAGAGAGAGTTCTTTTATTTCCATTGTTGGTTGGTTCGTCATTTTAGACTCCTTTGTAAAATCTTATCTGTATGTAGCAGGCATGGCTACAATACTTTCTATTAGGATTGGCATAAGATAAAAATGACCTACCACAACAATGGCAAGTCATTTCTTCATATGCAGTTTGTTCCTTATCATGCTCCTCTTGATGATTTTTCCACCAATTTATTCTGCACCTGTCTGAGCAAAATTTCTTCGGTCGTCCAGTTTTATTAGGAACCATAGGTTGAAAGCATTGAGGACAGTTTGTACCATCTTGAACTCGTTTCTCAACCATCAAATACGGTAATGTCCCTTGTCCCTTTAACTCAGGATGTCTTTTACAATACTTCTTAACAGAGTCCTTAGATAGACCAATTGCTTTAGCAACTTCACCGTATCCTAAGCCATTTTTTCTAAGTAACCAAATTTGTTCTCGTTGGAAGTTATTCATACCTGTTCCTCACTTTTATACTAAAAAATAAGGTTATTTTCGTACCTAAATTTAAACAAATTTACGAAAATAACACTCACTTAATTCTATATTCTTACTGGATTCTTTACTATTTTGAATTGATTTTTATATCCCACCCTATCAATTTTGCGAAATTTTACGTTTAGGGGGGCGTCGGTCTTTTACGGACAAGGGTTTAGAGATTTTATCCCCCCTACCCCAGAGAGAAAAAAATAAATACTTTTAGAACGAATCTACAATATTAAAACCGATAGGTATATTCCACATATCTATCAGTCGTCTTGGTCTTTCTATCATGACAAGATTTACAGAGAGCTTGCCAGTTAGATTGATTCCAAAAGAGTTCTTGGTCACCTCGGTGGGGAGTGATATGATCAACCACTGTTGCCTTGGTCAGTCGACCTTCTCTTTGACAGTAAACACAGAGAGGATTGAGCTTTAAGTATCGAATCCTCGCCTTATTCCACCGTGAATTGTAACCTTTAGCTTTAGTTGTCCTGTCGTCAAGTGAGTGGTTAGTCTTGTGGTCATCGCAGTACTTGTTTCCATAGGTCACAAGGTTTGGACAACCATTCTGCTTGCAGGGAGTTCTTGGTCTACGTGGCATCTTACTGCTCCCAAGGAAGAGTTGGTTTCGTAAAATGTCCAAAACATGTAGATTGAGTGTAGTCTACGTTTAGAAGATCCAACTCCTTGATAATCCCTTTCGGTGTTAAATCGTACCGTTCTTTAATCATTCCTACCAATTGTTTGCTCGTATAGTTACTTGTTCCAAATGTTTCTACATGAATAGAAACCGGTTCTGCGACCCCTATAGCGTATGCTAATTGAACTTCGCATCGTTTAGCATATCCTTCACGAACGATGTCTTTTGCAATCTTACGTGCCATATAAGCTCCTGAGCGATCCACTTTACTTGGATCCTTTCCTGAAAATGCACCACCACCATGATGGGCAAATCCACCATAAGTATCAGCGATGATTTTTCTTCCAGTAACTCCAGCATCTGCATAAGAACCACCAAGAACGAAACGACCAGTTGGATTCACTAAAACATTAAAATCAAGGTTTTGTTTATACTGTTTTGCAACTTTCATCATGGATTCTTTAACAATAGATCTTAAATTCTCAATTGTTATTTCATCGCTATGCTGAATTGATACTAAGAATGTTGTAATTCTTTTATTGTCATAATCATAAGAAACCTGTGCCTTAGCATCTTTCCCTAAGAGCGGATGCTGAAGTTCCATAAGATTCTCAAGAACACGAGTTGCTAAAACGTATGGAAGTGGTAAGCATTCGTCAGTTTCATCAGTTGCATAGCCATACATCATCCCTTGGTCTCCAGCACCACCTGTATCAACACCTTGAGAAATATCATCACTTTGTAAACCGATAAGATTCGTCACAACGATATTATCCATTTCTAGTGGTTTAACGACATTTCGAACAACAGTTTTTAAATCAAATAAGGCTGTTGTTTTCATTTCTCCTGCAACCACTATATGATTATCTTTGATAAGAGTTTCTACTGCAACCCTGCTATTCTTATCTTGTTCTAAACATACTGTTAGAACTGCATCTGAAATCTGGTCACAAATCTTATCTGGATGGCCATTAGATACTTGTTCACTCGTAATAATCATTCTTTCCTCCACGCAAAAAGCCTTCCCATTTGGGTAAGGCTCTGTTTTTTTATTTTGCTTTTCTACCTGCTTCATAGGCTTGTTCAAGCATTTCTTTCAATGCCCAAACGCTGATGTCATAAAAGTCAAGGCTGTCGCTATTTCTCGTTTCTAGCGTTTCAGCGCCAATTCTATTTTTTGCGATTTTTGTTAAAATATCCTCTTTCTTCATGGATTTATCCTCTTTCTTTTTTGTTGTAACCATATTACCTCTAAGAGCGGGATATATCCAGTCATTTGTGCATTATTTTAAAGATATTTTTAAACTTTTAAAGCTTTCAAAACCACTTCAAGTATAGCTTCCTGTTCATCAGATTCTGGGTAGATATCCCATCCTCTGTCATAAGAAATGATAGTCTTTTCAGCAACCTCAACCTCTAATTTGAATACACATCCTAAATCTATACCTACATCTGATGGTTGGTCACTGACTTTTGCTATGTAATCAACTATTTGTCCGTGATAATGAATCTGGCCTCTGTTCCACATGATTATTCTCCTCTTATTTTTCTAGGTGTATATTACCGTAGAACCAGAATTTTATCCAGTGAACATAGCAGATTTACTACCTTTTTTAACATCTTAAGTATATCACAGTCATTTTTAAAAAGCAGTACCATCTTAGTAACAACTTAGTAACAGGGTAGTACCACCTTAGTAACACCTTAGTATCATTATCCATTTATACTCAAGGTTTTACCTGCAAAACGGTAATATTCTTTTACTTGTTTTAAGGCTTTTTGTCTATATCGACTAACTGTCATTCTAGAAACATTATGCTTAGGTAGTAACTCATCCCATGTCAATCCAGCTAAGACTGAATCAACAACTACATCCTTCATAATTTCATCAACAGAAGAGACCGCAAGTTCAAAGAAATCGAGATCGGTTTTTAAATGACAGTACTTTTCAAACAATGACTCCTGATATTCTCTTTCCTCTGCTAAGAACTTATCGTGAAAAGATAGAGCCATATTTTCTGTCCTAACATTAGTTTTACTCGTTTTAACACGTTCTTCATTTGTCTGTCTAGTAGCAAGAGAGTAGAGAAAAGCATCTTCTGAAATGGGTTTATAGTTTTCAATTAAGTTCTTTGCAATTATTAAATCTCTTTTTGCATCTTGATAGTGTTGGAAATAGTAGTCTACTTTATCCATATCATCCTCCTACTTGTGCTTTTACTGCTTCAATCAAACGTGATTGTTGTGCGTCCTTGGCAGTTAAAGCTTTTAGAATATCATCATCAATTGTACCTTCCGTTACAATATGTTGGATAATGACTGTGTTTGCTTGTTGTCCTTGTCGCCAAAGTCGAGCATTGGTTTGTTGGTACAGTTCAAGTGACCAAGTTAACCCAAACCACACTAAGTGATGACCTCCCTTTTGTAAATTTAGACCATGTCCTGCGCTAGCTGGGTGTAGCAAACCCACAGAGATATTCCCTTTATTCCATTCATGAATATCAGTTTCACTTTTAAGAACTGTACTTTGAATCCTGAGTTTTTTCAATCGTTCTTGAATACGAAGTAAATCATGTTTGAACCAATAAGCAACCAACACAGGTTCTCCATTTGCTGCTTCGATAATATCTTCAAGTGCATCTAGTTTTTGATCATGTAACTTGATAATTCTATGATCATCAGAATAAACTGCACCATTTGCCATTTGAACCAGTTTATTGGATAAACTAGCAGCATTTGCTGCTGTTACTTCAATTTCGTTAGAATCAGAAATAACAGATTCCTTTTTAAACTCTTTATATCTTTTTGCTGCTGCGTTTGTGAGATGGACTAATTTTTTAGTTGAGATTAATGTTGGCATTTGTAGATAATCCATTGCTTTCATAGAAATTGTGATGTCATCAATCTTGTCAAAGATTTGACACTCTGCATAGTCCATTGGAATATATTCATAGACGACGTTTCCATTTCTACGTCCCTCTCTAAAATAACGACTTCGGTATTCTCCGATAAAACGTCCCAAACGAACACCGCCATCAATGACCTTGAACTCCGCAAACAAATCCATTAATCCGTTGGAACTCGGTGTGCCTGTTAAACCTACCACTCGTTTCATGTAGGGGCGCATAGCCATAAAAGCTTTAAAACGTTTTGATTGCCATGATTTGAATGAACTTAATTCATCAATGACAATCATATCCCACTTGAAATGAGGATGACACTGTTCAACTAACCAAGGGATGTTTTCACGATTTACGATGTAGATATCCGCATCTTTTTGGAGTGCTTCTTGTCGTTGTTTAGGACTGCCTATAATTTTTGAATATCTCAAATGAGACAGTTCTTGCCACTGCTCTATTTCGTCACTCCATACTGTATTTGCGACTCTAAGCGGAGCAATTACCAAGACCTTTGAGACCTCATAGCGATCAAACATCAGTTCATTAATAGCTGATAAGGTTGTAGCTGTTTTTCCCATCCCCATGTCTAAAATGACTGCTGCATAAGGAGTTTTTATGATGAAGTCTTTGGTGACTTCTTGATAGTCATGCAGTTTCAATTTCATCCAATATCCCCTCAATATCTTTCTTATTATCTAAAACATAGACTCGAAATCCTAAGTGTTCAAATAACTTATGCCGTGACACCTGCAAAGCTCTAGGATGTTGATTAGGTGCTTTTACTTCCACCAAACCAAACTTGCCATTTGGTAAGAATACTAATCGGTCAGGTACTCCTGAAAAGGAAGGTGATACCCACTTTGGGCATATACCACCACGCTTTTTAACCTCGCTTGCTAACTTTTGTTCAATCACTTTTTCTCTCATACTTGTCCTCTCATCAGATTTAAATGGTGGAGGTCTAATGAGGTCATTTCCTAAACTTTCCTTATATACTTTTTCTTAGTTAAATTTCCTATAGAGATAGTTTTAGAAAAGACCATCATTGACTTACACTAAACAAAGAAATGGAAGTCGTGGAACTTAATCCATAAACTTTTTGACCATACTTCACAAATTATTTTTCACTGAATACTTCAACGACTTACACTCAAAAAATACTTGATTTAAAATCTAGTGGAGATATACCCTCACTTGTGTAAGTCATTAGTTTAGAAAATCATCGTCATCAGCTTTTAACGATAACCCCATAATAAAATTCCCTTTATTAGTCCGTTTTCGTTCATAACCAGCTTGATTAAGTGCAGCATAGAAATCAGTTGTACTTCGTGTGTATTCTAAATTTTGAAGGCAATATGCACGATACTTGCTGTACAGTTCTCCTGATTTCTCGCTTAATTTTTCTCCCACTTCACAACTTTCATTGATGAAATGTCCTAACCAGTCATTAGCTTCACGGTAAGATTTGACAGAGTTTATTACTGCTTTTGGAACTGATGTTTTAAAATTTGCTTTGATGGCTTTTTCCGCTCCTTCAATAATCCACGATAAAATTGCTGGTGCCGCATTGTCATACAAATGGTCCGCAAAGTTTTTGATGTCAGAGCGGCCAGTGATTTTAGCATTAAAAGGAATAACAACCAAACGTCGCCACGTTCCATCATCGTTCGCTCCTACTTTAGGCAGATGGTTAGTGTAAAGAACTAGCGTGTGTGACGGCACGAAGTGAAAAGGATCCTTGTACTTTTTCTCAGCTTGGATTTCATCAGTTGAAGTAATCTGCTTAACAACAGCTGTATTGAGTCTCATGCCTTCTGCCATCTCAGAAGCAATGACCAGTCGTTTCCCTTTTAGCTCAGCAAGCTCAGGACTCACGTTACGCTTGTTTGACATGGTTAAAGCATCCGCAGATAGTTTTCCTGAATAGCTTCCAAGTACTCTAGCGATGGTATTCCAAAAAGTAGACTTGCCATTTGCTCCACCACCGTATGCGATAATCATGTGTTCTTGGTAGACCTTTCCAATAGCTGCCATACCAATTATTTCTTGAACATAATCAATTAATTCTTGGTCATTACAGAAAAAGGTAGCCAATGTTTCCTGCCATAATCCCAGTCCCTGATCACTAGGAGAGATTGCGGTTATTTTAGTTATATAGTCTTCAGGATTATGTTCTTGTGACCCATTTATTCCTTTTCGTAAATCATAGGTAGCCTCTGGGGTATTGAGTAATAAGTCATCACTATCTAATTCTGACAATTCTACTGAAAGCATTGGTTTTGCTGTATTATAGACAGCCATCAAATTCTTATAGTCACGATGTTTCATAACAAATTTATGAAACTCTTTGGCTGCAAGATAGGCTTTTAAATATTTTAATTGGAGTGGAGTTTCAACTGCATTTTCTAGACGCTTTCCTCCTGCCTTAATGGTCAATTCCTCAATACCTGAAGACTGAAGTTGCTTCTCTTCAGATTCCAAGAGTACATTCGCTTCAGCAAGTTGTTCATCGGTAAAGTGTACAACTGCACCTAATGCCAACTGCTTATTCTCACGCCAGTGAGTTCCATCATAGTAAAGATAGTCCGTTGCATTGGTGTAAGCTAACTTCTTGGCATACTCTCTAGCAAGAACTCCCGCTTCCCCAACATCCGAGTAATCATCCGGTTTTAATGTTTCTCTATTGAAAGCATCTGGAGCCACATAACCTTGCGAGGTTTTAATAGTTCTGTTGTAGAATCGGATTGCACTTCCCCAGATGGTATCCAACTCTGCTTTATCAAGTGGCGGTACACATTTCTGTGCCTGCTCATCAAAGCCATCTCTTGCTTCTTGGGTCACGCCTAAACGTTTGAGAATCTTAGCCGCAAAAACCGACATTGTTGAATTACGACTCCCTTGCTGGATTGGACCACTTGGTGGAGTATAGAATTCTGCATCAAAATCTTCCTCGTCATCAATAGAAACAGCTTGAAACAAATCTTCATCAATAGTTAGCCATGAATCATGCCAAACAACTTCTGCTTGTGGATTTCCAAAGAAGAAACGTGCCGCATCTTTGGCATTATCATCAAAGAACTTGTACTGATTACAAAGTTCTTCCTTCATGGCCACATAGATATCCTTATCTGCCACCTCGTTGATTTGGAAGTAGATATGAAATTTAGGTCTTGGAACTTTTCCTGCCTTTACCTGCATATGACTTCGACTAGTTACCAAGGCAAAGTTGCAATCCGCAAAGATTTCTTTTAATCGCTCAACTGTCATCCATTCATCTGGATTTTCAGAATGGTCATTATCAATATCCATGACCAAAACGTCCGACTTGATAAAATTGGCATTTGAGCGTGCATTGTTTAAGAATATCCCTGCCACATGGTCAAATTGCACAACAGTTTGTAATGATATTTCATCAATAATGGTTACTTGATTGGGATAGACCGTGGTTGTCTGAACCCCAGTCTGTCCAGAATGAGATAAGGTAAATTGCATTATGCGCCCTCCAAATGTAATTAATGATATGGGGAGATTTTCCCTCCTACCTTAATAGGTAGAACTACGACTCATTTTTCCGCCTCTTAATAAAAATTTTTTCAAAAAAAATAATCTTCCTTTATATAGCTAGAGGAAGATTATTTTATTGCATAACAAATTAAAAAAATTTTTATAAAAAAGCGGAAAATTTCAACCCAGTATTACCTATATAGGTGTAAGAGATGAAAAACATCGATTCAAAAAAATTTTTAATAAAAACCGGAATTACTGTTCACATCTCTACCTAATAAGATAGGAGGTCACAAAATGACTAAAGAAATAACTGTGAATCACAATGATGAACTGGTCGATACTCTAACTGCCATCAGCGTCATCTCAAAGCAACTCGCTCGTAAGATAAAGGAGGAAGAAAACAATGAGCAAAATGAAAGAACTGAATAGACTAATTCATGATATGGAAGAAACCGCAAAGTACTACCTTCGCTTGGTGGATGAGTTCAAAAAACTCCTATCTAATGATAATGAAACAGTTCCTGAACCAATATCACCAAAATCTGAATCAAAAAGGGAAATTCAACTGGAGGATGTCCGTGCAGTCCTTGCTATAAAGGCAAAAGATGGCTTTAAGAATGAGGTTCGTGCTCTTCTAAATGCTTACGGTGCTTCTTCTCTATCAGCTCTTGACCCTAAATACTTTGCGACAGTCCTTGAAGAAGCTGGAGGGATTGGTAATGACTAACCACGCCATTCTATCTGCTTCTGCATCACATCGTTGGTTGAACTGCCCACCTTCCGTTCGGTTAACTGAAGATATGCCAGATGTAAACTCTGAGTTTGCCCTTGAAGGTACGGATGCTCACGAGTTATGTGCTTATCTAGTCGAGAAAGCTTTAGGTAGGAATGCGCGTGATCCAACTGAGGATTTAGCATTTTACAATCATGAAATGCAGGATTGCGCAGAAGAATACTGCAATTATGTCATGGAACAAATCGAGAAAGCCAGAGGCTACTCACGTGACCCTACAGTTCTTGTCGAACAACGACTGGACTTTTCTAAGTGGGTACCTGAAGGATTTGGAACTGGAGATTGCCTTATTGTGGCAGACGGACTTCTTCAGGTTATTGATTATAAGCACGGACTTGGTGTTCTAGTTGATGCAGACTATAACCCGCAAATGATGTGTTATGCACTTGGTGCTCTTGAGATGTTTGACGGTCTTTATGATTTTGATAAAGTTACCATGACTATCTTTCAACCACGAAAACATAACATATCTACCTTTGAGATAGAAAAGACTGAGTTGCTTAAATGGGCTGAAAATGTACTCGCTCCAAAAGCTGAACTTGCATTCAAAGGTGAGGGAGATATGCAGTCTGGTAAACACTGCCAATTCTGTAAACTAAAGAATATCTGTCGCAAACGTTCGGAGGATAATTTGGCTCTTGCCAAGATGGAGTTTGCAAATCCAGCTACTCTTGATAACGAGGACATTGCAGAGATTTTGCCTAAACTAGACTTGTTGATTTCATGGGCAAACGACATCAAAGCTTATGCATTAAATCAAGCCACAGATGGATATCCTATCCCAGGATACAAACTGGTTGAAGGTCGCTCAGTTCGTAAATTCTCAGATGAGTCAGCCGTTAGCCAAGCTGTGATTGAAGCAGGCTATGATCCTTATGAGAAGAAGCTGCTCACTATCACTGCCATGACAAAGTTACTTGGCAAGAAAACTTTTAACGACCTACTTGGTGGTCTCGTAATAAAACCAAGTGGTAAACCAACACTCGTTCCAATTGACGATAGCCGTCAAGAGATGAACCTAGCAAAAAATGAATTTAAAGAGGAATAACTATATGACAACTAAAGTAATTACAGGACCAAACACTCGCTTCAGCTACTTAAATGCCAACGAACCAAAATCTATCAATGGTAGCACTCCCAAGTATAGTGCCTCACTCATTATTCCAAAAGAGGATACTGTCACCATTAACAAGATTAAAGCAGCCATTGAGCAAGCTTACAAAGAAGGTGAGTCAAAACTCAAAGGCAATGGCAAATCTGTACCTGCATTATCTACTCTGAAAACTCCACTTCGTGACGGTGACCTTGAACGCCCTGATGATGAAGCATACAAAAATGCTTACTTCGTAAATGCTAACTCTCCGCATAAACCTGGTGTGGTTGATGGCAATCGTCAAGAAATCATTGATACTTCAGAATTGTACTCAGGTATCTACGGTCGTGCTTCTATTACCTTCTATGCTTTCAATTCTAATGGCAACAAAGGTATTGCTTGCGGTTTGAATAACTTACAAAAATTACGTGATGGTGAGCCGCTCGGAGGACGCACTCGTGCTGAGGATGATTTTGCGACTGAAGATGATGATGACTTTTTGAACTAGAAATGGAGAATTAGATTGATGATGTATACTATTTTAACTTGTACAATTATGGGACTTTGGGTGCTTATCGGACTATACTTCGGGTATATGACTATTAGAGATGATATTCGAAATGAATTGGAACGAAAGGCGAAGCAAAATAAAGAAAAACTTAGCCAAACACCACTCAGTCGAAAAAATAAATAGAACTTTAGGTGGCAGTACTTCTGTCACCTTTTTCAGAAAGGACGTACTATGCCAATTAAAGAACTCAGCATTGACATCGAAACCTATTGTGAGATTGACCTACGAAAATCTGGTGTCTATCGCTATGCGGAAGATGACAGTTTTGAAATCCTTTTGTTTGCTGTATCTGTCAATAATAGACCAGTGACTGTTTACGACTTAACTAAGGAGAAGTTACCACAAGATATTCTTGAAGCTTTAGTAAACGATAATGTTATCAAATGGGCTTTCAACGCTTCATTTGAACGAATTTGTCTATCCAACTGGCTCAAGAAACTTCATCCCGAATTGTTATCAGATGGATTTCTCTCACCAATTTCATGGAGGTGTAGCATGATTTGGTCAGCCTATTTAGGACTTCCACTCTCCCTTGAGGGAGTTGGAACAGTTCTCAAACTCAAAGACCAAAAGATGAGAGAGGGGACTGACCTCATTCGCTACTTCTGCGTACCTTGTAAGCAGACGAAAATTAACGGTGGACGGACACGTAACCTCCCTCATCACGCGCCTGACAAGTGGTCTACTTTTATCGATTACAACAGACGTGATGTTGAGGTCGAATTGGCCATCAAGGAACGGCTAAAAAACTTCCCAGTACCTGCCTTTATGTGGGATGAGTACCACCAAGATCAGATTATCAATGACCGTGGAATTGGTATTGACATTGACTTTGTTCAGTCGGCTATCAAAATTGATTCAGAGAGCAAAGCTAAAATCCAAGAAGAACTAAAAACCTTAACAGGCCTTGAAAATCCCAACTCTGTTCTGCAGATGACTGGCTGGTTACGAGAACACGAAGTAGCAACAGATTCTCTAGACAAAAAAGCTGTGAAAGAACTTCTCAAAACAATTGATGAAACAACTGCTCAAGTTCTCAAACTTCGTCAGCAAGCTACCAAATCAAGTGTTTCCAAATACCAAGCGATGATGAACTGTGTTTGTAAGGACGGTCGAGCAAGAGGAATGTTTCAATTTTACGGAGCTAACCGTACAGGTCGATGGGCTGGCCGTTTGGTACAACTTCAGAATCTACCTCAGAACCACCTTTCTGACCTAGAGGAAGCTAGAAAACTTTTTAGAACTGGTGACTTAGAAGCTACTGAGCTACTCTATGACACTCAAGATACCTTATCGCAACTAATACGTACTGCTTTCGTTCCAAGTGAAGGAAAGAAATTCATTGTTTGCGACTTTTCAGCTATCGAAGCTCGTGTACTGTCCCACTTAGCTGGTGAGAGATGGCGTAGTAAGGTATTTGAACAAGGGAAAGACATCTACTGTATGTCTGCCTCACAAATGTTTGGTGTGCCTGTTGAGAAGCATGGACAAAATTCTGATCTAAGGCAAAAGGGAAAAATTGCGGAGCTTGCTTGTGGCTATGGTGGTTCAGTCGGTGCACTCAAAGCCATGGGAGCACTTGATATGGGACTAACTGAGAAAGAACTCCAACCACTAGTAAACTCTTGGCGTCAGGCAAATCCCAATATCGTTCTCTTCTGGTGGGATGTCGATAATGCCGTAAAGACTGCTATAAAGGACCTAATTCCAACATCTGTTCATAACATTCAATTTGAAGTTAAAAGTGGCATTTTGTTCATCAGCCTTCCTTCTGGTCGTAAACTATCTTATATCAAGCCAAGAATTACCGAGAACCAGTTCGGTGGAGAGTCTGTCACATACGAAGGAACTGGAACTGCCAAACGTTGGGAGAGGTTAGAAAGTTATGGTCCAAAATTTGTGGAAAACATAGTCCAAGCTATCAGTCGTGACATACTTGCCTATTCCTTAAAACTGCTGAACGAGTTCAAGATTGTAGGACATGTACATGATGAAGTAATAATCGAATGTCCAATGGAACAAAAACTTGATGAAATTGCAGCGTTGATGGGTAATGCGCCAGACTGGTTGTCTGATATTAACCTTCGTGCCGACGGATACGAATGCTTATTCTATCAGAAAGATTAGCAAAAAATCACCACCTCAAGTCGAGATGGTGATTTCCAATTATTGATTTAGTTCATTATAGACCTCCTTTGCCATTGCTTGTGCTTTCTTAATAGCAGCATATCCTTGGGTCTTTTTCAGACCAAGTTTTTCAATGATCTCTTGTTTACTAATCGTGATATCTTGGTAGATTAGCTTTAGGATTTTACCGTACTTTTCATTACGTTGGTATACAACATCAATCAATTCTTCTAGTGTTTCAATAAGCATCAGTTTCTCCTCGTGAGAAGGGATTCCAGTTGGATCGTAGCCAAATTTCTCATCATTATCTATTTTATCGAACATCTCATCTAAAGATAAATCATCATGCTTTCCTTTAGAATGACGGCTCAAGTATTCATTGGTATCCATGTTAAAGACACGAAGGGCATTCGCAAACTCATCTCGTTCAATAGGTACAAATCCAACAAGAATTCGCTTGCCATAAATGTTAAAAGTTTTAAGATTATCTCGATTTACATCCTTGTTAACTAGCATCGCTCTATCTCTAATTACGAATGGAGCTAGTACTTGTGAATCAGTAGGTTTTACACCATTATAAGACTTTTCACTTTGATAGCGATCTGGAGTGTATTTTGAGTTTCGATTTTGTTCATTAATTGACATGTCTTGTCACCTATTCCTTCGTTCACAAAGGAATTGGACATGCCAAAAGAACTATTAAATTTTATTTCTGACCACATCAGCAGTTCCTTTGCTAAATCATGGTCAGCTGGCTTTATAGCTGAACTGCTATTTCTTAAAGACACAGTTAAAGCCGATAACGTAGGAAAAATTCCTCGTTACAAAGTATCTTTAAGAAGACATTAGAATGTAGGATTAATCTTTACAGTATTAGTATAGAACATTAAAACTATTAAAAATAGGTAGCCTAGACTTCCGTAGCTAAACCCTATTGGTTATAATGTTTTTAATAAGATAAAGCCTTGAAATAATCAATTAATGAGCAAAAAGCGGAAATTGAATCTCCGCTTTTTTGATAAAAAAATAAGACCATCATAAATTTGATGGTCTATAGTGTCTTCATTTGTGCTGCTTGTAATATTGTATTAATTTCAGCTAATGGTTTGTAATAACTTGTCGTTAGTAACATTTTATAAACTTGATGCTGGTGAATTTTAGTTAATTTATGTCCCGCCTTTTCAAGCATATCCTCACTAATAGGTAGCATAAGTTTTAAAGCAAAACAAAATGCCAATGCTAACTCAAGCCTAGGTAGATTATCTTCTTTGGTTTCATAATCTCTTAGAGTTCTGTCCGTAATACCAACAATTTTAGCCAATAATGGTTGAGAGCATTTTTTTCGCTCTCTATGTCTTCGTAATGTCCCTGAAAATTCAAAAGGTAATTCCTTTAATAAATCAGAAATATTTTTTGAAAGTTTCACCATTTCTAAAGGTGGTAACTGATCCATTAAGCTCGGATTCTGTAAAATCTCCACAAAGTCAGCTTTTATTTCGCTCTCTCTTGTGACCCCACGATTTAATACATAATCATAATAGTCTTCATCAGAGATGGCAGTAAATTTCTTAGATTTTACCTTGAAAAGGAGACAACATTCATCCATATGTTCATAAGCATAATCAGTCATAACTGGGCCATCTTTTGTCATGGAAATATATTTTTTATCTTTTAAACAAAGATGGTTATCAATGTAAAGAAACTTATTTCCATCGATGATTTTTCTGAATGATTCATTGAAACAATACTCAAAACATAAATCATTCGATGTGATTGTATAGCTACTTCCATTATCAAAAGCTTCAAGCTCAAAAGCGAAATTGTGCATATACCTATCATCTAAGTAATTGTAAACTCCATTTGCTTCTTTGAATCCCAAGTCAATCATTCTAATTTTTGCTGCCTGCTTGGATACATTAAAGAATTCAGCAAGTTCATCAACCACTTCACGTACAAGTTCAGAGCGACTGATATCAGGATTCACTAAGGTTAAAGTTCGAAATAACTCTCTAATCTTAATTTTCGTTTGAACTTTTGGCATAAGGATTCGAGGAGCAATCCCATTAGCATGCCACTCCATCCAATCAAGTGGAGACCACATGCTAGAATCTGCTTGATTTTCCTCTGTCCAACTACTAGATACCGAGTGTCTGTTATCAAGTATCATTCTTACTTCGTGAAATACTTTATGTAATTCCCAGTGCACACACTCATGAATTACTGTATTATTGAAAGAACCAACATTTCTCTTATAGACAACATCTTTATCTACCAAGATACTTCCTTTGTTAAAAGGCTTAGAGACAGGTTGGTCATTTTCAATCACCTCTACTTTAGTATCTTTAAAAACCATTTTTCCAAAAACTGAGTCGTCTAATGTTAACTTCTCTCGATGTATTGAAAGTCCCATCTCCGCTACGATTAACTCAACTGGTATAGGAGTTGGTTGCCTAAGTGCTACAGGATAATATTTCTTTAGAAATGATTCTGCAATGTTATCAAATTCTTTCTTAGGGATGTACGGAACCCAATCCCTACTAAGCATCAAATTTCTATTTTTTTATATTGGTCAGATTTAAACTCTGCGTTGTAAATATTAAAGACCTTTATACCTGAATCAAGCTCCATATCTACATAGACTGAAACGTACTTCGATTTCGTATCAAGTTCCATTTCCCCTTTGATGTACTGACGAACAATAACATCCGCAATCACAATAATTTCAAGTTTCAGTTTAGAATTATCAACTACTTCATAGTAAATCTTATAAAGTTCGAAATCATCAAACTCAATATATCCATTTGGTTCAGGTACCATGTATGTAGATAAATCAGTATTATCCTTATTATTGAAAATGAAACCTCTAACAGTTTTTATGATTAAATCCTGGTAAGTATCAAAAATATATTTATCGAACACTAGTTACCTCCGAGAACACTTACAATTATTTTCTAGAAAATTATACCACATTTTGCAAGCGCTTATAAACTATGATATAATTAATTGGAATTAACTCATTGGGAGGTATAAATGCTAAAGAATTTAAAAAAATTTCTACTCAAAGAAATCCCCAAAAAAATAAGCGAGCATGATTTGAACAGTTACGAAAATTTTGGAAAAATGATTGAGGATCACATTTCTGACATTATCGAAGAATATCTTAGAAATAAAAAAATTAAATTCAAATCCTATAGAGCCCCCAATAAAAATTATTTTCCCGATCTTACTCTAACTATAAGAGGTAATAAGTATGCATTAGAGTATAAATGTGGTCTATATAACAAATCAGGTACTTTTATTACTGAACCTGCTAATGATTTAGGGACTCTTAATTCTTACACTAAGAAAATCGATAAATTCAATAACAATATCTTTTGTATATTCGTAAAATATTCTATTGACGATAATTCCATCATTACTATCGATAATATTTATATTGATTATTTGTATAAATTTGTAGGAAGAAGAAATGAAAAATCTAAAATATTGACAAAATACCGTGAAAAGGATGGCAATCTAAGACCCAAAAATTGGGAGGATTTTGATAATTCTACCTCTTATTTCAACTCACTTGAAGAGTTTAGGAAGGCCTTACTTCTCACACAAAAATATAGATCTCTGCAATTAATATTAAAAAATTTGGAAACTTTATCTACTGACGAATTATTAGATATCAAAGCAAGTATAGATCACTTTATTAAAACAAAGCAAAACTAGAATAATTTTTTAGGAGTAATCAACATGGACAATATCGAAACTATTGAAGAACTTTTCCAATTGACCCAAGAAAGACTTGTTGGACAAGCAGGTGCAATTTCAATTACGTTTGCAAATCGAGCGCATATTTATTCTGGAAATGATGTTATTGGTAACTGCTTACAAGAATGGCTTCCTAGTTGGTTCACATTCCTTGGTGTAGATATACAGCCAGGTGCTCATACACAAGAGTTTCCTGATTTTGTAGCAAATTTTAATGGAAATCCTATTGATGTAGAAGTTAAAGCATGGAATATAAATAATGCTCCAGCATTTGATTTAGCAAATTTTTTTAGCTTTCTCGATACTACTTTTACTGAACCTGGAAAATTAAATGCACGATACTTTATTTTAGGTTACAGGCCTGCAAATGATGGTTTTACACAAGGTTTTACGCTAGAGAGGGTTTACCTCAAACATATTTGGGAGATTACTAACAACACTAGAAATTACCCTATCGGACTTCAGGTAAAACGTGGAAATCCATATGCGATGAGACCTAGTAATTTCTATAGAAATGAAGACAATCATTTTGAAAATATTTTCGAGTTTGTTGAAGCTGTTGCAGATGCATACAGACATTTTGAGCATGTATCTGATTTACCATTTACACCAGACGAATGGTACGAAAGAGTGATGAGTTATTTATAGTATCCTAAAATGAAAATAGAGTATGCTAACAAGTCATACTCTATTTTTTTTATAGGTTTCTAATAATTTATTCGATACTGCTTTTATTACTGGGACACATACTGTATTACCTAGTAAGTCAAATGCCTCACTTTCTTTTAGGAAACTGAGGTCATAATTATCTGGGAAACCAAATAATCGTAGACCTTCATTTACCGTTAAAGGTCGAATACCATTAAGTACAGGAACAGCAAGTTTATGAACATCTGTTGCTACTAAGGTTGGTGTTGTATCATAGGGCGATAGGATTTTTGTAAATTCAAAAGAAAGCTTACCGGTTACTATATTGTAACCTTTTTCTAGGGTTTCGTCTGGAACTCGTTTATTACCTTCAAGTTTTTTAGGATGTTCAAAACTTAAATATCCTTTTTTTACAAGATCATCTAGCATATCTGTAAGATTAGGTGAGTTAAAAAAAGTGGAAATCATATCCGATGTTAGCGGCATCCCATCCATCCATTTAATGCCAATTATTTCAGCCCATTTTTTATTTCTTCTTTGTTTTAATAAATTGTCTAATAAAGCTGCCTGTTCCTCCGATATTTCGCCTTTAAGACCTATATCCCAACTATGTATATTATTTTCCCCACCTCGTTTATCCTTTATCGCTTTACCATACACACTCTTCAAATCGTATTTTGATAGTAATTTTTTGGAAAAGTCACTATCAATTGGTGGAGTATTAAAGTCAATCACATCCTGAAGTACTGAATGAGAATATTCGAAATTTTCCAATGTCTCAATAGTATTAGATTTAAACCCAATTATGTAAATTCTTTTCCTAGATTGAGCTAAACCAAAGTCCTTACCATTCAAAACACTGTAACTTATTGAGTAACCCAAATCTGCCAAAGTCCGAGTAATAACTTTAAAAGTATTACCTTTATCGTGATTCACTAAGCCTTCCACATTTTCCAAAACAAATCCTAAGGGTTTTTTCTCCAATAGTATTTTTGCTATATCAAAAAATAATGTTCCCCTCGTATCTTGAAAACCTAGACCTAATCCTGCTTGTGAAAATGCTTGACATGGGAAGCCAGCTAATAGAAAATCAAAATTCGGTAAGTTTGATGGATTTAATTTAGTTATATCACATTCAGGATTATGACCGAAATTATTAGTGTATGCCTTTATCGCAGCAGGCTTGATGTCGCTAGAAAACACACATTTTCCAACCAATCCATGTTCCTGCAATGCTTGCTCAAAGCCAATTCTGATACCTCCAAGACCACTAAATAAATCAATGAAGGTCACTTCACCTTTATTTCTGACAAGCTTTTGTTCTACTTCTTTAATACCAATACCAATCAATTCTCTACATTTTTGAGAAAAAGTTGAACTGTTTGGCAAAGGTAAACTATCTATCCTTTCAGAATCCTCATCGCTTAGATATATAGTATACGCTTTTCTCTTATTAGAAATCGACTTTCTTCCTGCTCCTTTTCTCGGACCACCATGCATAATGTCACCTTCTTTAATATTCATTGTGTAAACATAATATCACAAAAACATTGTTTTTTCAAGTTTTTAAAATCCGAAAATTTATTCTAACTTTCTAGTTGAAATTATCTTACATTTTGATATAATTTTGTTAATTTATAAATTAACAAAAGGTGTAGACTAATGTTTTCAAAATTTCGTTTAAAAGCAAAAAGGGAAGAATTTGGTCTTTCTCAAACCAGTATTGCAATAGAGTTAGCGATAAGCCGTGTCGCATATAACCATTGGGAAAGTGGTAAAACTGTGCCTAATCAAAAACACCTCACCGCTTTATCTAAAATCCTAGATGTCCCTGTTACCTATTTTGAATCTGAATACAATATTGTCAATAACTATCTTCAGTTATCTCCTGACAATCAGATAAAGGCAGAGGAATATGTTGAGGAACTTCTTCTTTCTGAACAAACCTCTAACGTAACTCCCCTCTTCTCAGTACAAGTGCTAGCAGATGTTCAACTCACAGCTGGTCTTGGAGAAGGATTCTTTGACGAGTTTGAAACTGAAACTGTCTACTCAGATGAGGAACAATACGGTTACGACATTGCTGCTTGGATTGAGGGAGATTCTATGGAGCCTGTCTATAAAAGCGGTGAAGTCGCACTTATTCGCTCGAATGGTTTCGACTATGATGGTGCGGTCTATGCATTATCATGGAATGACTCTGTCTATATCAAAAAACTCTACCGTGACGAGGATGGATTTAGAATGGTATCCTTGAATAAGGACTATCCAGAGAAGTTCATCCCTTATGAGGATGAGCCAAGAATTGTTGGTCTAGTTGTGGGACACTTCATGCCTGTAGAGGGGGTATAATCATGAAGCTAAAGGATATTTTAGAACTTGGAATGTATGGTTTCAACCCTGATTGTAAAGTTGAAATATTCAATATGGACAACTTTGAAGAACGACTAGAAAATGAAGGATTCGATGAAATTCTAATTCCTCAAAATGAGGATGCTAAAATCTATCCTTACGCTTTTTTGATAGAAGATTCTATTTTAATTGCTATGACCGAGGAGGATGACAATACCAATGAATGTTAAAGAAATGATTTACATCAAAGACGAACGTATTATCTTCACCCCTGACAAAGTTGAATACGACATCACTGACTACATCGGAGAACTTATCAAAGAGCTAGAAAAACTTAAAAGGAGATAACCCTATGGGCTATATCGACTATTCTATTGAACCTCAAAGTGACATAGCCTTCCTCGATATGAAGTCCTTCTACGCTTCAGTAGAATGTGTGGATAGAGGTTTACATCCACTCTACACATCACTGTGCGTCATGAGCCGTGCAGACAACTCGGCAGGATTGATTCTCGCTTCTTCTCCAATGTTTAAGAAAGTATTCGGTAAAGCGAACGTAGGTCGTTCTTACGACTTACCATTTGATATCAACACTCGAAAATTCAGCTATCAAAATGCATGGAAACAGGGTATTGAGGTAACACCAAAGTATAAATCGTTTATTGAACACTGGGCAAAGCGTACACTCATCGTTCCTCCTCGAATGGACAGATATATTGAGAAGAATCTAGAGATTCAGCATATCTTTCAAGACTATGCTGCGCCTGATGATATTCTGCCTTATTCGATAGATGAAGGCTTTATTGACCTTACTAGCTCACTCTCTTACTTTATTTCTGATAAGTCAATGTCAAGGAAAGATAAGTTAGATAATGTTTCGGCTATGATTCAGAGAGATATTTACCGTAAAACAGGTATTATCTCAACTGTTGGAATGAGCAATTCCAATCCTCTTCTAGCTAAACTAGCTCTAGATAATGAAGCTAAGAAAACTGCTACAATGAGAGCTAACTGGTCATACGAAGATGTAGAAACCAAGGTATGGGCCATTCCAAATTTAACAGACTTTTGGGGGATTGGTAGTAAAACCGAGATTCATTTACAAAAACTTGGTATTCATTCAATCAAAGAATTAGCCAACTTCAATCCTGATATTCTCAAAAAAGAATTCGGTAAAGTAGGTGTTCAGCTTTGGTTTCACGCAAATGGAGTTGATGAGAGCAACGTCCATGAACCCTATAAACCAAAATCACGAGGATTGGGTAACTCACAAGTACTTCCTAGAGATTACAGAACCCAAAGAGAAATTGAAATCGTATTAGCTGAAATGGCTGATCAAGTTGCTAACCGTCTTCGCTCGGCACATAAGAAAGCTACTGTTGTTTCAATCCATATTGGCTATTCTAGGACTGAGATGAAAAAATCAATTAATGCTCAGAAAAAAATTGACCCAGCAAATCTTCCAAAAACAATGGTTGGTCATGTACTTGAATTATTCCGAAAGAAATACACCTCTGGTGCAGTGAGGCAAATCGGTGTGTCTTATGGTGGCTTTGTAGATGAAAACTTTACTCTACTGTCACTTTTTGATGATGTAGAACAAATTGAAAAAGAAAATAGACTTCAGACAGCAATTGATGTTGTCAGAGAACAGTTTGGCTTTTTAGCTATTCAAAAAGGAACCGTCCTAACCGAAGGTTCCAGAAATATTGAACGTAGTAAACTTATCGGCGGTCATTCCGCTGGTGGATTGGAGGGATTAAAATGATTGATCGTTCATACTTGCCATTTCAGTCAGCAAGAGAGTACCAGGATACTAAGATGCAAAAATGGATGGGCTTTTTCCTATCTGAGCATACATCAGCACTCACTGACGATGCAAACAAAGTAACGTATATGTCAGATTTGTCACTGGAGAAGAAATTATTACTCCTCAGTCAAGTTTATGCTGGGCAACTGAACACGCGCATTCATGTCGTTGAAAAAAACAAGCGTGTTTCTTATACTGGAACAATACCAAGTCTGAATAAAGATTTCATTTTGATAAAAACTCCAACAGGTCACATTAATTTGAAATTGAAAGACATTGTTAGTATTGAACTTGTAGAGGAGGTGCTCTATGAATCAGCTTGAGTTTCAGCGTAATCACCTACAAATGGAC
>CAUOWW010000001.1:0-60041 GCA_963508345.1 uncultured bacterium | reverse complement strand
TTTCTTATGAAGAAACTCCTGAACTAATCGCAGCAGAAAAAGAAGCGGCTATTAAAAACCGTCTTAAGTTAATCAATCTGCCAGCCAGTCTCAAGAAAGCTAGCTTAGCTCAAGTAGATTTGGATGATTTGGGACGCTTGCCAGTTTTTGAAAAACTATTAGCCTTCGTGGAGCAATATCCAGCTATTCGAAAAGGTCTTTATTTATATGGAGACTTTGGTGTGGGTAAAAGTTTCATGGTTGCTGCCCTAGCCCATGATTTGTCAGAAAAACGTGGTGTTTCATCCACTCTCCTTCACTATCCTAGCTTTGTCATCGATGTCAAAAATGCTATCGGTGATGGTAATGTTAAGACCTTGGTGGATGAGATTAAGCTTTCTGAAGTCCTGATTTTAGATGACATTGGTGCCGAGCAATCAACAGCTTGGGTACGTGATGAAATCCTGCAAGTGATTCTCCAATATCGGATGCAGGAAAATTTACCGACCTTTTTCACCTCCAACTTCAACTTTGAAGAATTGGAGCTGCATTTCGCTAAAGGGAAACATGGAAATGACGAAACCTGGGAAGCCAGACGCGTCATGGAACGCATCCGTTATTTGGCTGAGGAGACTCGTTTAGAAGGAGTAAACCGTCGATGACAGAAACGATTAAACTGATGAAAGCTCATAAGTCTGTTCGAAGATTTAAGGAGCAAGTCCTTCCTCAAGAAGACTTGACTGAAATCCTGACAGCAGCCCAGATGGCCTCGTCTTGGAAGAATTTTCAATCCTACTCTGTGATTGTAGTACGAAGTCAAGAGAAGAAGGATGCCTTGTATGAATTGGTGCCTCAAGAAGCCATTCGCCAGTCTGCTGTTTTTCTTCTTTTTGTCGGAGATTTGAACCGTGCAGAAAAGGGAGCTCGACTTCATACCGATTCATTCCAACCCCAATGTGTAGAAGGTCTCTTGATTAGTTCGGTCGATGCGGCTCTTGCTGGTCAAAATGCCTTGCTGGCAGCTGAAAGCTTGGGCTATGGTGGTGTCATTATTGGCTTGGTGCGTTACAAGTCAGAAGAAGTGGCAGAGCTCTTTAACCTGCCTGACTACACCTATCCTGTCTTTGGGATGGCACTAGGTTTACCAAATGAAGAACACGAAGTCAAACCTCGCTTGCCATTGCATCAGGTGGTTTTTGAGGAAGAATATCAGGAACAAACAGTTGATGTGATTGAGGCTTATGACCGTGTACAGGCTGACTATGCTGGAGCGCGTGCGACCACAAGCTGGAGTCAGCGCCTAGCAGAACAGTTTGGTCAAGCTGAACCAAGCTCAACTAGAAAAAATCTTGAACAGAAGAAGTTATTGTAGAAAGTGAGAAATTATGGCCCTACCAACTATTGCCATTGTAGGACGTCCCAATGTTGGGAAATCAACCCTATTTAATCGGATCGCTGGTGAGCGAATCTCCATTGTAGAAGATGTCGAAGGAGTGACACGTGACCGTATCTATGCAACGGGTGAGTGGCTCAATCGTTCCTTTAGCATGATTGATACAGGAGGAATCGATGATGTCGATGCTCCTTTCATGGAACAAATCAAGCACCAGGCAGAAATTGCCATGGAAGAAGCAGATGTTATCGTCTTTGTCGTGTCTGGTAAAGAAGGAATTACCGATGCGGACGAATACGTAGCCCGTAAGCTTTATAAAACTCACAAACCAGTTATCCTCGCGGTTAACAAGGTGGACAACCCTGAGATGCGAAACGATATCTATGATTTCTATGCCCTCGGTTTGGGTGAACCACTGCCTATCTCATCTGTCCATGGTATCGGTACAGGGGATGTGCTAGATGCTATTGTAGAAAATCTTCCAAATGAATATGAGGAAGAAAATCCAGATGTGATTAAGTTTAGCCTGATTGGTCGTCCAAATGTTGGAAAATCAAGCTTGATTAACGCTATTTTGGGAGAAGACCGTGTCATTGCTAGTCCTGTTGCTGGAACAACGCGTGACGCTATTGATACCCACTTTACAGATACAGATGGTCAAGAGTTTACCATGATTGATACGGCTGGTATGCGTAAGTCTGGTAAGGTTTATGAAAATACCGAGAAATACTCTGTCATGCGCGCCATGCGTGCTATTGACCGTTCAGATGTGGTCTTGATGGTTATCAATGCGGAAGAAGGTATCCGTGAATATGACAAGCGTATAGCAGGATTTGCCCATGAAGCTGGTAAAGGGATGATTATCGTGGTCAACAAGTGGGATACACTTGAAAAAGACAACCACACTATGAAAAACTGGGAAGAAGATATCCGTGAGCAGTTCCAATACCTGCCTTACGCACCGATTATCTTTGTATCAGCTTTGACCAAGCAACGTCTCCACAAACTTCCTGAAATGATTAAGCAAATCAGCGAGAGTCAAAACACACGTATTCCATCAGCTGTCTTGAACGATGTCATCATGGATGCCATTGCCATCAACCCAACACCAACAGACAAAGGGAAACGTCTTAAGATTTTCTACGCGACCCAAGTGGCAACCAAACCACCAACCTTTGTTATCTTTGTAAACGAAGAAGAACTTATGCACTTTTCTTACCTGCGTTTCTTGGAAAATCAAATCCGTAAGGCCTTTGTCTTTGAAGGAACACCGATTCACCTCATCGCAAGAAAACGTAAATAAAAAAGTAGAATCTGGAATGACATTTCCAGATTTTTTTGATAGAATGAAGGTGAAGAAAACGCTATCAAAAAGAGGTGCCGCTGATGAAACATTTGTTTAAATTCTTATTTTTAGCACCTTACTTTTATTTTGATAACTGGATTGAAAAAGCCAACAGAAATAGTAAATTTTTCCCAATTTTTTACTATTTTTACTGGGTTTACATCCCCCTCTATTCTCTTTTTAGCCTTGCTTGGACAGTTGTTTCAGTTCTGTTTTTCAATATCGTCTTGAGAAATGTGACAGATATCAAGTTATGGGGCATTTGGTTTCTTTTTATTCTGCTAGCTATTGGTCTGAATAGGTCAACTTATTTCTGTTTCAAAAAAATGCTTCGCTTGAGACGAGAACTAGGGAAGTCTAAAGGCGGCAAGCATTGATTTATATTAGTAATAACATTTAATAGAACGAAACTAAAGAAAACAATTTCAAAGAGGAGGTGTCGATGATGAAACTGTCGTTTAATTGGTTTCATTTGATACTCTTATTTCCTTGTTTATATTTTTTCTATTGGATAGACAATGCTGACAGAAACAGTAAAATTTTCCCCATCTTCTACTATTTTTACTGGATTTATATTTCCCTTTTAGCTCTGCTTAGCATGGATATGACAATTTTTTCATTCTTATTTTTCCCTCATGTTCTGAAACATGAATCAGATGCTAGTACTTGGGGTGTTTGGTTGCTTTTGATAGTCTTATCTCTAGGCAGTGACTGGTTAGATTATATCTTTTTCAAAAACATGTTTCGCTTGAGACGGGAACTAGGACAATCTAAAGGCGAAAGGCATTGATTTATATCGGTTTTTATTTATAGGAGGTAGCTTATGGCACATCTAAAATCATTTATTACACGCTATTCCAAGGTTTATATTGGTTTAGTTCTACTTATCTGGTTTGGTTTCTTCTTTCTTCCTTGGGATAAACCAGTTCTGGGAATATCTATCAATCTCTTCAGTATGCAGAAAATTTTGCTGGTTTTTGGTATTCTGTCCATTTTGATGGCTTTGCTGTCCAAGAAAGTCAATCTCTTTGTTTTTGGATTGATCTGCTGTTTTTCTCTTTGGATTAACCTATTTATTCTATTTGCTCTTTTGCCAATTTTTGGCAATTAAAGTATTATATTCAAAAAAATGCTTCGCTTGAGACGGGAACTAGGGAAGTCTAAAGGTGTGAATTAAGAAAAGGGTAGGAACTAAAAAATGACTATATCTATGATTTATTTATGCGGCTATAGATACAGTCGTTTTTATTTTGATTATGAAACTTGAGAGAAATATTCATCTTGTATAGTGGATTGAATATGAAATAATATAATACAATACAATACAACACAACTTATAAAACATTGGAATAAAATGCTTTAGATCCCCTAATTGATTTGTTCGCATTCTATTTCGATTTGCTATAATAAAATGATGAGAGTTATTACAAATTATAGGTTTGAAAAATCATTAATTTCTTTTTCGAGTATTTTAACTAATGACTCTTCTTTAGTTAATTGTAATAAAGTTATTCCTTTATGAATCAAATCGGAGTTATGTTGTAGTATTCCCAAGCGTACTTGAGAAAATCCAAGAATATCGTATATTTTTAATTCTTCTGCTAATACCAAAAGTTGTAGGGTGATTGTTTCACATTCTTTGAATAAATGATGTTGAAAATATACAGTGGAGAGATTGGCTAAAAAAGATGATAAAAATACTTTTGTTTCTCGGAAGTATTTATATTTCTCGATGGTTTTCATAATTCTATCAATAAGAAGGAGAAGATTTTCAGAAGGAAAGAAAAAGAGAATGGTTCCAAGCAATTTCAAATCACTAATGTACCATGTATCCATAGGTTCAAGATAGTCCCAAATTTCTTCATACAAATCTTTCAAGACGTGGTTGTTTTTGAATCCTTTAGTTCGTAACTCTGTGACAATTTTTGTATGACGATAGATATTTTGAATAGGAACATTGTGATGTGTCTTAAGATATTTTTGACACTTCTCAGTGAGTTCAACCATTTTTCTAGTATCTTGAAAAGTAGACGGATTTTGGCTCTCTACAATAATGTTTCGTCTTTTACTAGGATGGTATTCGTTGCATATATACTTGAATTCTGCTAAGCTCATATCAATTTGTTCAAGAAGAAATACCATGTTTTCAAAACTGGGAATAACTTTACCGTGTTCAATATTTGTTAGAGTTGTTCTATGTATGACTTGTCCACATACATCTTGTTGGGTTAATCCTTTTGACTTTCGAATTTCTTTAAAAATTTGTCCATAATCCCATCTCATATTGTTCCTCCTAGGCAAATGTGAATATTTTCTACATTTATAAAAAACGTAGAAAAAGGTGGTATTATTATATCAAAAAAGGAGGAAAAAAGTCATGGGATTTAAAAAATATTTGAAGAATTTACCGAAAAACTCTGGATTTATTATATCCTTGATTTGGAGTTGGATTCCACTTATCTGGTTTGAAACGTGGTTTTGGGGATAAAGAAATTAGAGTCTATACATAGTAAGTAAAGGAGGAATTTGTATGATATATCATCGTCTAGAATAAATCTATATTTAAAATAGAAGTTATAAGGAATCTTCTTGAATAAAAAATGAAAGGAAACAGAAAAAATGAAAACTAAAAAATTATTAAAAATGGTTATTCCTGTTTTAATGATAAGTGCTGTTGGAACTACTTTCGTAGAGGCAAATCAGATAGGTGCTTTTAGTAATTTTGTTATTACTACCAGTTATGAGAGAACAGGTTATTTGACCAAAGAAAATGAAGATGCGGAATATATCATGAACTTAAATCCTTGTAGAAATTTACATCCCATGACTGTTAAGCATCGTATAGTAAATTCTAATGGAGAAGCTCGTAGTGGAGAATCGTTAACAACCTGTGGTACTCGTTCAACTCATGGGAATTGGGCAACGGTTGGCTATGTTTATGCAGCAGATATGGCAAGACAAAATTGGTGGGATTTATCAGCTGCCATTTCAGGTAGTTGGTCACCAAACTAATTCGTAAAGTAGGTATAATTTATGAAGATTCCTCTCTTAACTTTGGCAAGGCATAAATTTGTTTATGTCTTGCTTACTTTGCTTTTTCTTGCTTTGGTTTATCGTGATGTTTTGATGACTTATTTCTTTTTTGATATTCATGCACCTGACCTAGCCAAATTTGATGGACAAGCAATTAAAAATGACTTATTAAAATCAGCATTAGATTTTCGTATTCTCCAGTTCAATCTAGGTTTTTATCAATCATTTATTATTCCAATCATCATGGTTTTGCTAGGTTTTCAATATATTGAGCTGAAAAATAAAGTTTTACGATTGAGCATTGGAAGAGAAGTGAGTTATCAAGGGTTAAAAAGAAAGTTGATTTTGCAAGTTGCAAGTATCCCTTGCTTGATATATTTAGTGACTGTGCTAATAATTGCAATTTTAACCTATTTCTTTGGGACTTTTTCGCCTCTGGAATGGAAATCTCTATTTTCTGATGGGAGTAGTTTACAAAGACTCCTAGATGGAGAGATAACAAGCTATTTGTTCTTTACTTGTGTCCTTCTAATCGGTATTTTCATCAATACGGTCTATTTTTTAAAAATAGTTGATTATTTAGGGAATGTGACTCGTTCGGCAATCGCCTATTTGATGTTTCTTTGGCTTGGTTCTATGTTACTCTATAGTGTCTTGCCTTACTATATGGTTCCTATGACGAGTTTGATGCAAGCTAGCTATGGGGATGTCAGTTTGATGAAACTCTTTACTCCTTATATCCTTTATATTGTCCCTTATATGGTGCTTGAAAAATATGAAGATAATGTTTAAGAATTTTAACAATATTTTGCTAAAGAGAAAGATTGTTTTACTACTTCGTATAGTTCTGATTATGATTTTGATAAACTATCTATTGTCAACAGCGGTTCAAAAGCAGGATGTTTTTCTCTTTTTCAAGAGAGAATTGATTTCAATCTTTTCCTATAATGACTATTCTGAAGCGAATTTAGAAATCCCCAAACTCTTGTTAAACCTTTCGCTTTTCATGGTAGGATGGCTCTCTGTTATTTTGCTTGAAAGTGATTTGGCAGACCATTACCATCACTTGATTCGCTATCAATCAAGCTCCTTTTTCGATTATACAAGGAAACGATTGATTGTCATCTCTAAATTTTTTATTCAAGATTTATTTGTCTGGTTTCTTGGTTTACTTCCTCTAGGAATTCATTTCAAAACAGTCACACTCTTCTTTTTACTTGCTCAGTTAATGATTTTGTACTTACTACTGTCTTATCTGATAGCACTTATTAGTGTGGGCGCTGGTTTTTCCTTTTTTCTCTATTTTTTAGCATTTGTGGGACAAGAATGGATGATGGATCATATTGTAACAATGTATTTAGTACTCTTAAGTTTATTAGTTGTGTTGATTGTTAGTCGCTTGGAAGAGAAATTTAAGAAAGGATAAACGATGAGACTTGAAATTATAAATGGACAGAAAAATTACGGGAAAAGACCTATTTTAAATCAGTTAAATCTGGTCTTTCAATCAGGAAAAATTTATGGCCTTAAAGGTGATAATGGATCTGGCAAGACGGTTCTTTTAAAGGTACTTGCTGGTTATATTAAGCTTGACAAAGGAAAAGTTCTTCAAGATGGTAAAGTTTACGGGGTAAAAAATCATTATATTCAGGATGCAGGGATTTTAATTGAAAAGGTAGAGTTTTTATCTCATTTATCACTGAGAGAAAATTTGGAACTGTTAAGGTACTTTTCATCTAAAGTTACGGAAAAAAGAATCGCCTATTGGATTCAATACTATGATTTACAGGAATTTGAAGACGTTGAATATCGTCATTTATCCTTAGGAACAAAGCAAAAAATGGCCTTGATTCAAGCCTTTATTGCCTCTCCTTCTATACTCTTTCTTGATGAACCTATGAATGCTTTAGATGAGAAGAGTGTTAGGTTAACCAAACAGGTCATTTTATCTTACCTGAAAAAAGAAAATGGTCTGGTTATCCTGACTTCGCATATATCGGAAGATATTTCAGACCTTTGTACAGATGTATTAGTTGTCGAGAATGGGCATATACAGTATTCAAAAGATATACAAGCTTAGGAGGTAGCTTATGGCACATCTAAAATCATTTATTACATGCTATTCTAAGGTCTATATTGGTTTAGTTCTGTTGATCTGGATTGCTTTCTTCTTTCTTCCTTGGGGCAGTCCGATTCTGGGGGGAAAGATTGACCTCTTCAGCATACAGAAAGTCTTGCTAGTTTTTGGTATTCTGTCCATTTTGATGGCCTTGCTGTCCAAGAAAGTCAGTCTCTTTGTTTTTGGGCTTATCTGCTGTTTTTCTCTTTGGATTAATCTATTTATCCTATTTGCCATTTTGCCAATTTTTGGCAATTAAAGCATCATAAAAGTCAGAGAGGTTAGCTTGGAAACTAGCCTCTTTTTCCTTTTCAAAATGGGGATTCTTCCTTGAAAATAATCAGTAATTGTGCTAAAATTAAAAGAACATTCTAAAATATTCGGAATTTAAAGTAAGGAAAAACATGGCTAATATTTTAAAAACAATTATCGAAAATGATAAAGGAGAAATCCGTCGTCTGGAAAAGATGGCCGACAAGGTTTTCAAATACGAAGACCAAATGGCTGCTTTGACTGATGACCAACTAAAAGCAAAAACAGTTGAATTTAAAGAACGTTATCAAAATGGAGAATCACTGGATTCATTGCTTTATGAAGCATTTGCGGTTGTCCGTGAGGGTGCCAAACGTGTCCTAGGTCTCTTCCCATATAAGGTTCAGGTCATGGGGGGAATCGTTCTTCACCATGGTGACGTGCCAGAGATGCGTACAGGGGAAGGAAAAACCTTGACTGCGACCATGCCCGTATACCTCAATGCCCTTTCAGGTAAAGGGGTCCACGTAGTTACGGTCAATGAATACCTCTCAGAACGTGATGCGACTGAGATGGGTGAATTGTACTCTTGGCTTGGTTTGTCAGTAGGGATTAACTTGGCCGCCAAATCTCCAATGGAGAAAAAAGAAGCCTATGAGTGTGATATTACTTACTCAACCAACTCAGAAATCGGATTTGACTATCTTCGTGACAACATGGTCGTTCGTGCTGAAAACATGGTACAACGTCCGCTTAACTATGCCTTGGTCGATGAGGTTGACTCTATCTTGATTGACGAAGCCCGTACACCTTTGATTGTATCAGGTGCCAACGCAGTTGAAACCAGTCAGCTCTACCACATGGCAGACCACTATGTGAAATCTTTGGACAAAGACGACTACATTATCGATGTGCAGTCTAAGACTATTGGTTTGTCTGATTCAGGGATTGACAAGGCTGAAAGCTACTTCAAGCTTGAAAACCTCTATGACATCGAAAACGTAGCTCTGACTCACTTTATCGATAACGCCCTTCGTGCCAACTACATCATGCTTCTCGATATTGACTATGTGGTCAGCGAAGAGCAAGAAATTCTGATCGTCGACCAATTTACAGGTCGTACCATGGAAGGTCGTCGTTATTCTGATGGATTGCACCAAGCCATTGAAGCCAAAGAAGGTGTGCCAATTCAGGATGAAACCAAGACATCTGCCTCAATCACTTACCAAAACCTTTTCCGTATGTACAAGAAATTGTCTGGTATGACAGGTACAGGTAAGACTGAGGAAGAAGAATTCCGTGAAATCTACAACATTCGTGTTATTCCAATCCCAACAAACCGTCCTGTTCAACGTATTGACCACTCAGACCTTCTTTATGCAAGTATCGAAGCTAAGTTTAAGGCGGTTGTCGAAGACGTTAAGGCTCGTTACCAAAAAGGTCAGCCTGTCTTGGTTGGTACAGTAGCGGTTGAAACCAGTGACTATATTTCTAAGAAATTGGTCGCAGCTGGTGTTCCTCACGAAGTCTTGAACGCCAAAAACCACTATAAAGAAGCCCAAATCATTATGAATGCTGGTCAACGTGGTGCTGTTACCATTGCGACTAACATGGCCGGTCGTGGTACCGACATCAAGCTTGGTGAAGGGGTTCGCGAATTGGGTGGACTTTGTGTTATTGGTACAGAACGTCATGAAAGCCGTCGTATCGATAACCAGCTTCGTGGACGTTCAGGTCGTCAAGGAGACCCAGGTGAGTCACAATTCTACCTATCTCTTGAAGATGACTTGATGAAACGTTTTGGTTCTGAACGCTTGAAGGGAATCTTTGAACGTTTGAACATGTCTGAAGAGGCCATTGAGTCTCGCATGTTGACACGTCAAGTTGAAGCGGCTCAAAAACGTGTTGAAGGAAATAACTACGATACCCGTAAACAAGTCCTTCAGTACGACGATGTCATGCGTGAACAACGTGAGATTATCTACGCTCAACGTTACGATGTCATCACTGCAGACCGTGACTTGGCACCTGAAATTCAGGCAATGATCAAACGCACGATTGGTCGTGTCGTTGATGGTCATGCGCGTTCAAAACAAGATGAAAAACTAGAAGCAATTTTGAACTTCGCTAAGTATAATTTGCTTCCAGAAGATTCAATTACGATGGACGACTTGTCAGGCTTGTCTGATAAGGCCATCAAGGAAGAGCTCTTCCAACGTGCCTTGAAGGTTTACGATAGTCAGGTTTCAAAACTACGCGATGAAGAAGCAGTTAAAGAGTTCCAAAAAGTCTTGATTCTACGAGTGGTAGATAACAAGTGGACAGATCATATTGATGCCCTCGATCAATTGCGTAATGCGGTTGGACTTCGTGGCTATGCTCAGAACAACCCTGTTGTTGAGTATCAGGCAGAAGGTTTCCGTATGTTTAATGACATGATTGGTTCGATTGAGTTTGATGTGACACGCTTGATGATGAAAGCCCAAATTCATGAACAAGAAAGACCACAAGCAGAACACCATATCAGTACAACAGCGACTCGTAATATCGCTGCCCACCAAGCAAATATGCCTGAAAATCTGGATTTGAGTCAGATTGGACGGAATGAACTTTGCCCATGTGGTTCTGGTAAGAAGTTTAAAAACTGTCACGGTAAAAGACAATAAAATGAGATAGTTTAGAGGCGGATACCTTGTGAAAAGTAAATTTTTACTTGGTATCCGTTTGCTTTATAAGGAGATGAGTTATGGTATTTACAGCAAAAAGTCCTAAAATTAATATTGAAGAAGTTCGTGCCTTATCAAAATTAGAAGGCCAAGCTTTGGAGAGAAAATCACAGCGCGATCAAGAGCTAGAAGCCATTATACGTGGAGAAGACCAGCGGATTCTCTTGGTAATTGGGCCATGCTCATCTGACAATGAAGAAGCTGTTCTTGAGTACGCTAAGCGTTTGGCAGTCCTACAAGAAGAAGTAGCAGACCGTATCTTTATGGTTATGCGTGTTTATACTGCCAAACCCCGTACCAACGGAGATGGCTATAAGGGATTAATTCACCAGCCTAACACGGCAGAAGCGCCTAGTCTTATCAACGGAATCAAAGCTGTTCGCCATCTTCACTATCGTGTCATCACGGAAACAGGTATGACGACAGCTGATGAAATGCTTTATCCTGAAAATCTACCGCTTGTGGATGATCTGATTTCTTACATGGCGGTTGGTGCCCGTTCGGTTGAAGACCAGCAACACCGCTTTGTAGCAAGTGGAGCAGATTTTGCGACTGGTTTTAAAAATCCAACTTCAGGAAATCTCAATGTCATGTTTAATGGGATTTATGCTGCTCAAAACAAACAAAGTTTCCTTTTCCTAGGAAAAGAAGTGGAAACAACTGGAAACCCGCTTTCGCACGCTATTCTTCGTGGAGCGACCAATGAGTATGGTAAGAATATTCCCAACTACTACTATGATAATTTGATGGATACTATTGCCCAGTATGAGAAAATGGGCTTGGAAAATCCTTTTATCATCGTCGATACCAATCATGACAACTCTGGTAAGCAATACATGGACCAGATTCGAATTGTCCGCCAGACCTTGATTAACCGTGATTGGAATGAAAAAATTAAGCAGTACGTTCGTGGCTTTATGATTGAGTCTTATCTAGAAGACGGCCGTCAAAACGAACCAGAAGTATTTGGCAAGTCTATCACGGACCCTTGCCTTGGCTGGGATAATACGGAAGCCCTTGTCAGAGAAATCTACCAAACGCTAGGAGAATAAGATGGCATTTATTGAAAAAGGTCAAGAAATCGATATTGAAGCAATCAAGGAGGAAACCCAATTGTCTGCGGAAGCCCTGCGACTAAAGGAGCGTCGTGATAGAGAATTGGCAGACATTATTTCAGGAGAAGATGATAGAATTCTTTTGGTGATTGGTCCTTGCTCTTCTGATAATGAAGAGGCTGTCTTGGAATATGCCCGCCGTTTATCAGCCTTGCAGAAGAAGGTGGCGGACAAGATTTTCATGGTTATGCGTGTTTATACAGCTAAACCTCGCACCAACGGAGACGGCTATAAAGGCTTGGTACACCAGCCAGATACTTCTAAGGCTCCAAGCCTGATTAACGGCTTGCAGGCTGTGCGCCAGTTGCACTACCGCGTGATTACAGAGACTGGTTTGACAACGGCAGACGAGATGCTTTATCCGTCAAATCTGGTCTTGGTAGATGATTTGGTCAGCTACCATGCTGTTGGGGCTCGTTCTGTGGAAGACCAAGAGCACCGTTTTGTGGCTTCAGGGATTGATGCACCAGTCGGAATGAAAAATCCAACTTCTGGAAATCTAAGTGTCATGTTTAATGGCATCTATGCCGCTCAGAACAAACAGACCTTCCTTTTCCATGGTCAAGAAGTTGAGACTTCAGGAAATCCCTTGGCCCACGTCATCCTTCGTGGTGCAGTTAATGAATATGGAAAAAATGAGCCTAACTTCTACTATGAAACTTTGCTGAATGCTATTGAACGCTATGAAGCCCTGGGACTTGAAAATCCCTTTATCCTCATTGATACCAACCATGATAACTCAGGCAAGCAATATATGGAGCAGATTCGAGTGGTTCGTAAGACCTTGCAGAATCGTGATTGGAATGAGAAGATTAAAAAGATAGTTCGAGGCTTTATGATTGAATCTTACCTAGCAGATGGTCGTCAAAACCAACCAGAGGTCTTTGGTTGCTCTATTACCGATCCTTGTCTAGGTTGGGAAAATACAGAGGCTTTGGTAGAAGAAATCTATGCTACCTTGACAAAATAAGTGAAAAGGATGGAGTTGGGGGAATCTCAACTCCTTTTGATGAAAATGATAGTTGGACACGGAATTGACATCGAAGAATTGGCTTCGATAGAAAGCGCAGTTACACGACATGAAGGATTTGCTAAGCGCGTGCTGACCGCTAAGGAAATGGAACGGTTTACCAGTCTCAAAGGGCGCAGGCAGATTGAATATTTAGCTGGTCGCTGGTCGGCTAAGGAGGCCTTTTCCAAGGCTATGGGAACGGGCATTGGAAAGCTTGGTTTTCAGGATTTGGAAGTCTTGAACAATGAACGCGGGGCGCCTTATTTTAGTCAGTCACCATTTTCAGGAAAGATTTGGCTGTCTATCAGCCATACAGATCAGTTTGTGACAGCCAGTGTCATTTTGGAGGAAAATCATGAAAGCTAGTCCACATAGACCAACCAAGGCTCTGATTCATCTGGGAGCTATTCGACAAAATATTCAGCAAATGAGGGCTCATATCCCTCAAGGAACGCTCAAGTGGGCTGTGGTCAAGGCCAATGCCTATGGGCATGGGGCTGTTGCTGTTGCGAAGGCTATCCAAGATGATGTCGATGGTTTTTGCGTTTCCAATATTGATGAAGCCATTGAACTTAGACAAGCTGGACTCAGGAAGAAAATCCTCATTTTAGGAGTTTCTGACATCGAAGCAGTTGCTCTTGCTAAAGAATACGACATCACCTTGACAGTGGCTGGACTGGAGTGGATTCAAGCACTCTTAGATAAGGAAGCGGACCTAACTGGATTGACAGTCCACCTCAAGATTGATTCAGGAATGGGACGGATTGGTTTTCGAGAGGCTAGTGAAGCTGGGCAGGCTCAAGACTTGCTCCAACAACACGGTGCTCGTGTTGAAGGGATTTTTACCCACTTTGCTACTGCGGACGAAGAATCAGATTCCTATTTTAACACCCAGTTAGAACAATTTAAAGCTATTTTGGCCAGTATGAAGGAACTTCCAGAGCTGGTTCATGCCAGTAATTCGGCAACGACTCTTTGGCATGCAGATACCATTTTTAACGCGGTTCGTTTGGGAGACGCTATGTATGGTCTCAATCCAAGTGGAGAGGTTTTGGATTTGCCTTATGACCTGACACCAGCCTTGACCTTGGAATCTGCCTTGGTTCATGTCAAGACAGTCCCAGCTGGAGCTTGCATGGGCTACGGAGCCACCTATCAGGCGGATAGCGAGCAAGCCATCGCGACCGTGCCAATCGGCTATGCGGATGGTTGGACACGTGACATGCAGAATTTCTCTGTCTTGGTAGATGGCCAAGCTTGCCCAATCGTTGGGCGGGTTTCTATGGACCAAATCACCATTCGTCTGCCTAAGCTTTATCCCTTAGGAACAAAAGTAACCTTAATTGGTTCTAACGGGGACAAGAAAATTACAGCTACTCAGGTAGCGACCTACCGTGGGACTATTAACTACGAGGTGGCTTGTCTCCTTAGCGACCGTATTCCGAGAGAATATGATTAGAAAAGAAAGGAGTGGAGCATGAATCTACATCAACCCTTGCATGTCTTACCTGGTGTGGGACCAAAGTCAGCAGAAAAATACGCCAAACTAGGAATTGAAAATTTGCAAGACCTCTTGCTCTACTTTCCTTTCCGTTATGAAGATTTCAAGACCAAGCAAGTATTGGAATTAGAAGACGGTGAAAAGGCGGTTCTTTCTGGTCAAGTTGTGACTCCTGCCAGTGTCCAGTATTATGGTTTCAAGCGCAATCGCCTGCGTTTTAGCCTCAAGCAGGGAGAAGTCGTTTTTGCGGTGAATTTTTTTAACCAGCCCTATCTGGCTGATAAGATAGAGTTGGGAGCGACCCTTGCTGTATTTGGAAAATGGGACCGTGCCAAGGCTAGTCTGACAGGGATGAAGGTCCTGGCTCAGGTGGAAGATGACCTTCAACCTGTCTATCGCTTGGCTCAGGGAATCAGTCAGGCCAGTCTGATCAAGGTCATCAAGACGGCCTTTGATCAGGGGTTGGACCTCTTAATAGAAGAAAATCTTCCTCAGTCCTTGCTGGACAAATACAAACTCATGTCCCGTTGTCAGGCCGTTAGTGCCATGCATTTTCCTAAGGATTTGGCAGAATACAAGCAAGCCCTTCGCCGTATCAAGTTTGAAGAACTCTTTTATTTCCAAATGCAATTGCAGACGCTTAAGTCTGAAAATAGAGTTCAGGGCAGCGGTCTGGTTCTGGATTGGTCTCAGGAAAAAGTGACAGCAGTCAAGGAAAGCCTTCCTTTTGCTCTGACCCAAGCTCAAGAAAAGAGTTTGCAGGAAATTTTGACAGACATGAAGTCCGACCACCACATGAATCGTCTTTTGCAAGGGGATGTGGGGAGTGGAAAAACGGTAGTCGCTGGCTTGGCCATGTTTGCGGCGGTGACAGCTGGCTATCAGTCCGCCCTCATGGTACCGACAGAAATCCTTGCAGAGCAACATTTTGAGAGTTTACAGAACCTTTTTCCAGACTTGAAACTGGCTCTCTTGACAGGTTCCTTGAAAGTTGCAGAAAAGAGAGAAGTCTTGGATACTATTGCCAAGGGTGAGGCTGATTTGATTATCGGAACTCATGCCCTGATTCAGGATGGGGTGGAGTATGCTCGCCTTGGCTTGATTATTATTGATGAGCAGCACCGTTTTGGCGTGGGGCAAAGGCGTATTTTACGGGAAAAAGGAGACAATCCAGATGTTCTCATGATGACGGCGACTCCCATTCCACGGACGCTTGCCATCACAGCCTTTGGAGATATGGATGTTTCCATTATCGACCAGATGCCAGCAGGACGGAAGCCTATTGTAACACGCTGGATCAAACATGAGCAACTGCCTCAGGTTTTGACTTGGTTAGAGGGGGAAATCCAAAAAGGTTCTCAAGCCTACGTCATCTCTCCCTTGATTGAAGAATCAGAAGCTCTGGATTTGAAAAATGCCATTGCCTTATCAGAAGAGTTGACAGCTCATTTTGCAGGTAAGGCAGAGGTGGCTCTTTTACATGGTAAGATGAAGAGTGATGAAAAAGACCAGATTATGCAGGAGTTCAAAGAGCGAAAAACGGATATTCTAGTTTCGACAACGGTTATCGAGGTCGGGGTCAATGTTCCCAATGCGACGGTCATGATTATCATGGATGCCGATCGCTTCGGTCTCAGCCAGCTTCACCAGCTCAGAGGTCGTGTCGGTCGGGGGGACAAGCAGTCCTATGCTGTTCTCGTTGCCAATCCCAAGACGGATTCTGGGAAAGACCGCATGCGCATTATGACAGAAACCACCAATGGATTTGTCCTTGCGGAGGAAGATTTGAAAATGCGTGGTTCTGGTGAGATTTTTGGAACCAGACAGTCAGGTCTTCCAGAGTTTCAAGTGGCTGATATTATCGAAGATTTTCCGATTTTAGAAGAAGCCAGAAAGGTTGCTAGCTACATTAGTTCGATAGAAGGCTGGCAAGAGGATCCAGAGTGGCGCATGATTGCTCTTCATCTAGAAAAGAGAGAACATCTAGATTAATACTCTTCGAAAATCCCTTCAAACCACGTCAACGTCGCCTTGGATTATATATGTAACTGACTTCGTCAGTCTTATCTACAACCTCAAAGCAGTGCTTTGAGCAACCTACGGCTAGTTTCCTAGTTTGCTCTTTGATTTTCATTGAGTATAAGCTTTCTATAAGGAAATCTTAAGCTAGCTTTCAGGTTTGTCCCTTATACTAGAGTCATCAAAAAGAAACGAGGACTCTCACATGACAGTAACGATTAAAGTAAATTACCAAACTACTTTCCAAAAGAAAGAAGCAAAAAACTAAGATTGAATAGGATAAGAAAGAGCGTAACTGCTCTTTTTTTGTTTTTGAAACTACTTTCAGTTCATCATCCCAAAAATAAAGAATCTAAAATCTCTTTCTATTTACCCTTCTTTCTTGCATTGATTTCTTATATGTGCTACAGTTGTGATAGCGATTACAAAATAAAAGGAGCATGCTATGAAAAATCCAGCTTTGTTAGAAGAAATCAAGACTTATAAAGGCAGGGATGAGGTTCCAGAAGACTTTGATGCTTTCTGGGATGAGGAAGTAAAAAAAGTTTCAACTCTTCCAGTCTACCAGTTGGAGGAAAGAAATTTCCACATTCCTCAAGTCAAGTGCTTTGAGCTCACTTTTGAAGGAACTAATGCAGGCAAGGTTTATGCTCGCGTCGTTCTTCCAAAGAGTGAGGAGAAGGTTCCGCTAATCTTCCATTTCCATGGTTATATGGGACGTGGCTGGGACTGGGCTGACATGCTGGCCTATACTGTGGCTGGTTACGGTGTTGTTTCCATGGACGTTCGAGGCCAGTCGGGCTATTCGCAAGACGGTTTGCGTTCTCCTCTAGGAAATACGGTTAAGGGGCATATTATCCGTGGTGCTGTGGAAGGTCGTGACCAGCTCTTTTATAAGGATGTCTATCTGGATATTTACCAGTTGGTTGAGATTATTGCCAGTCTGCCTGAGGTTGATGAGAAGCGACTTTCTAGCTATGGTGCCTCACAAGGAGGGGCTTTGGCTTTGGTTGCAGCAGCACTCAATCCTCGGATTCAGAAAACAGTTGCCATCTATCCCTTCTTGTCAGACTTTAGACGAGTGCTTGAGATTGGTAATACTAGCGAGGCTTACGACGAACTTTTCCGTTATTTCAAGTTTCACGACCCCTTCCATGAAACTGAGGAGGAAATCATGGCGACCCTTGCCTATATCGATGTGAAAAATCTTGCCCATCGTATCAAGGGTGAGGTTAAGATGATTACGGGCTTGGACGATGATGTTTGCTACCCTATTACCCAGTTTGCGATTTACAACCGCCTGACTTGCGATAAGGCCTATCGCATCATGCCTGAGTATGCCCACGAAGCCATGAATGTTTTTGTCAATGACCAAGTCTACAACTGGCTATGTGGTAGTGCGATTCCTTTTAAGTATATAAAATAATGAATGAGAGAGCCTATTAGCTTTCTGATATACTCCTCTTATAGCAGACAGTGAACAACAAAATTCACTAGAAACTATAGGAGGAGTTTTAACTTATTTACAAATTATTGTTTATTATATGGCTAGAATTGTATGTGAGGTTACTAATAGTTATTCAATTTTAATTTCTCTACAAGTCAGAATATATATCAAATTATATATTTCTGTATTTTAAAATGCTATTCTTTTTTATGTTTTAAAATAATTTGATGAATGAAATTTATATCCAATAATTGCAAGCGATTCCAGCTTGTGTTATACTGTAAGAGTAAGTCTAAAACTTAAAGAAATAATATATATTAAAAATAGATTATATATTGAAAGTCGTGTAGTAGGAAGGAGGATGAAGCTGCAGGACTCATTAAGTTGTTTGGAATTCACATGCACAAATTAACTTTGAAAGTTAAAGTGAGGTAATATATGTTTATACGTTTAAAAGGTTTAGGAAAATTCCGTAAATCCAAAGCTTATGGTTTGGTTGGTTGCTTGACATTATTCGCAGTGCTTGGTTTAGCTGCACCAGAGTTACCAGTTATTGGCGGTGGAGTTGCTTATGCTGATGTTATTCAGGGTGGTAACGATATAAAAGATGTGGAAGTTCATAGCGATGCTGCTAATGGTGTAGCGATGACTTATACCACCTATGATAGTGGCAATAGTGGTCAACAAACAGCATCAGGTAGCGGAGTTTTTGTTGCACCAAATGTGATGGTGACTGCTGCTCATAACTACTACGAGAAAAAATCTGAAGATAGCTCTGCAGTTTTACGTGGCGGTGATTCTGCTAAAAGTTATGTAGTGATGAATTCAGATACGGAGAAAATAAATAAAGTTCCTACGTCAGGTAGTACTGAAGCTGTAGCTAAAGAGTCTATTCATGCATATAATGAAAAGGATTTTGGAAAGTCTTACGGTAATGACTTGGCAGTTGTTGTAACTAATAAAACTGTTGAAGCTATGACAAATGGAGAGGATTCGCCAAGAGAGCTAAGTAAGACTGAGGTAGCTACAGGTGATTCGATTCGAATGGTTGGCTATCCCAATGATTTTTCAACCTCTAATCTAAGTGAAGAAAACAGAAATCGACTAAAAGATGGAAAACCTTATGAGGTTGAAGGGAAAGTAAGTAGTCTTAATAAAGAAAATGGTGCTGTTACTTACCATACGTCTGCTCTAGGTGGTTTTTCAGGTGCTCCTTTATTTAATGATAAAGGAGAAGTAGTTGGTATCCATCAACACGGAACAAATACTGCTAGTGAAGTAGAAGCTAATCGTATCGGTGGTGGTACTGTCTTTACGGAAAAACATAAAGAGTGGATTCGTTCGATGGTGGATAGATATGCAATCACGGGCTGGTACCTAGATGGAACGACTCGCTACTATTATGACGAAAATCATAAAGCTCTAAAGAATGTTGAAAAAGAAATTGATGGTGCGCGTTACCGTTTCAATGATAGAGGCCAAGCAACCTTATTAAGTGGAGTTGAAAAAGGTCGAGTTCTTCTTCGTCTGGAAGATGTGAAGGGCAATCGCTTGATTGCAGACAAGGTGGTGCAAACAGGAGAAGTTGACTCACCAATCGTATTTAATTTACGACAAGATTCAGACTTTAATCGATTAGTAGGTGATTCTCAGAATGCTAAGATAGTGTCTTATAATAATCTTCCTATCAATAAGTTAGTCACGGATACTAGTTGGTCTGGTGATTATGTAAGTAAAGTAGCTCTAGGAAATACGGTTATTAAAGCTGTGTTAGACTCAGTAGCTCCAAAAACTGATTTTGCTCGTACGGAGGTTGGGAAAGTTGATTTAAGTGGAACTGCAAACTTACCAAAACCAAGTAAAATAGTAAAAAATGCACCAAATGGAGAACAAAATTTCCAAGCCACTACACATATCTTAACACCTGATGGAACAGGTTCGGCAACATTAATTGCCCCTAATTTGTTATTAACTGTAGCACACAACTTTTTAACAGTTAATGGTTCTAAGGTTGTTACAAAGTCAGGGAAAGAGAATACAGTTTACAAAGCTACATTACCAAATGGAACTTCTATCAATTTTTCTGATGAAGAGATTGCTTATTGGAACAAAGCAGAGTCTGTTTTTGGCTTTAAAAATGACTTAGCTCTCGTTCGATTAAAAGAAGCAGTAAAAGGAGTAACTCCTGTAGAAGTCGTGAAGCAATCTGCAAAAGTTGCAGAAGGAAATACAGTTTCGGTTTATGGTTTCCCAGATAACAAGCTAAGTCCAGTTTTAGATAGTAAAGTAGTAGGAACTACTGATTTTGGTTCTGGTATAGAGGGAATTAGCTATGGAGGTACGAAACCTGGAGCATCTGGTGGTGGACTATACAATGATAAAGGTGTTTTAATCGGAGTTCATCAAAATGGAGTGGTTGATAATCGTAGTGGTGGTTTAGTTTTATCAAAAGAACAATTAGATTGGGTTCGTTCCTATATTGATGGTCAACCAAAAGCCCCAGTTTATGTGAAAGACAAAGAAGTAGCATCACCTAAACAGGATTTGGATAAGGAACTAGCTGAAAAGTTGGTTTCAGCAACTGACAATGGAGTTGAAATTAACAAAGAAAGCTTGAAAAAAGAGGCACCAACTGACCAAGGAGGAAATTCTGAAAATCTCCCTGAAAAAACTGAAAGTGCAGATAACGTTGTGCTTCCTCCGCGTGATTACTTTGCTAGAGACTTGAAGAATGTTAAAACTGTATTTGAAAAAGAAGACCTTGCTACGAATGCTGAAAATGGGCAAAGAGTTGATTTGGTAGAAGCATTAGATAAGTTAAAACATCTTCAAAATGCGACTATTCATATGGAGTTTAAACCAGATGCTAACGCTCCGCAATTCTATAATCTCTTTTCTGTATCAAGTGATAAGAAAAGAGACGAATATTTCAGTATATCCGTTAATAAAGGTACTGCAATGGTCGAAGCACGAGGAACGGATGGAAGTCATTTTTACGGAAGTTACTCAGATGCACCACTTAAAGTAAAACCTGGTCAATGGAATTCGGTTACTTTCACAGTGGAAAGACCAAAAGCAGACCAACCAAATGGACAAGTTCGTTTATATGTCAATGGAGTTTTATCTAGAACAAATACAAAATCTGGTCGTTTTATTCAAGATATGCCAGATGTCAATAAGGTTCAGATTGGAGCTACTAAGAGAGCAAACCAAACAATGTGGGGATCAAATCTTCAGGTTCGTAATCTGACTGTATATGATCGTGCCTTGACGCCTGAAGAAGTTAAAACACGTAGTCAGTTATTTGAGCGGGCAGATTTAGTCAAAAAGTTACCTGAAGGTGCTCAAGTTACTGACAAAAAAGATATTTTTGAAAGTGGAGTCAATGGAAAGGTCAATAAAGAGGGAATCAATAGCTATCGAATCCCAGCTTTGCTGAAAACGGATAAGGGAACCTTACTTGCTGCTGGAGATGAACGCCGTTTACATCATCTTGATTATGGTGATATCGGTATGGTAGTCCGTCGTAGTCAGGATAACGGACAGACTTGGGGAGATAAAATTACGATTTCTAACCTTCGTGACAATCCAGAAGCCAAGGATGCAGCTGCACCATCGCCCCTTAATATTGATATGGTTTTGGTTCAAGATCCAACAACCAAACGAATTTTTTCAGTTTATGATATGTTCCCAGAAGGGCGAGCAGTTTTTGGTATGCCAGATCACCCAGAAAAGGCCTATGAACAGATAGGAGATAAAACTTATCAGATACTCTACAAACAGGGAGAAACAAGTCATTATACTCTAAGAGAGAATGGGGACATTTTCAATTCACAAAACCAAAAAACGAACTACCGAGTTGTAGTAAATCCGACAGAGGCTGGATATAGAGATAAGGGAAATCTATATAAAGATAAAGAACTGGTTGGAAATATCTACTTTAAGTCAAGTGATAAAAATCCATTTAGAGTAGCCAATACTAGCTATTTGTGGATGTCTTATAGTGATGATGATGGACAGACTTGGTCTGCACCGAAAGATATTACACCAGGTATTCGTCAAGATTGGATGAAATTCCTTGGAACAGGTCCTGGAACGGGTATTGTATTACGTACAGGTGAGCATAAGGGGCGTATATTAGTGCCTGCTTACACCACAAACAATATTTCGCATTTAGGTGGCTCTCAATCTTCTCGGTTGATTTACTCAGATGATCATGGAGTAACTTGGCATGCTGGAGAAGCACCGAATGATAATCGACCTGTAGGAAATGGAGTTATTCATTCATCTACGATGAATAATGGTGGTGCACAAAATACAGAATCAACTGTTCTCCAATTAAATAATGGCGATGTCAAACTCTTCATGCGTGGTTTAACTGGAGATCTTCAGGTTGCTACTAGTAAAGACGGTGGAGTTACTTGGGAGAAAACAATCAAACGTTATCCAGAAGTGAAAGATGCCTACGTTCAAATGTCAGCTATTCATACGATGCATGATGGGAAAGAATATGTTCTTCTTAGCAATGCTGCTGGACCAGGACGTGAACGAAAAGATGGTTTGGTTCATTTGGCACGTGTTGAAAAGAATGGCGAGTTAACTTGGTTGAAACATAATCTGATTCAAGGTGGGGAATTTGCTTATAATTCACTGCAAGAATTGGGGAACGGTGAGTATGGTTTGTTATACGAACACAGGGAAAATGGTCAAAACTACTATACCTTATCATATAAAAAATTCAATTGGGATTTTGTAAGCAAAGATTTTATTTCTCCAACAGAAGCAAGGGTAAACCAAATCATTGAAATGAGGAAAGGTGTTATTGGTCTTGAGTTTGATTCAGAAGTTTTGGTAAATCAAGCCCCTACTTTGCGATTAGCGAATGGAAGTACAGCCGTCTTTATGACTCAGTATGATTCGAAAACTCTTTTATTCGCGGTAGATAAGAAGGATGCTGGTCAGGAAATTACAGGTATAGTTGATGGTAATATTGAAAGTATGCACAACTTGACAGTCAACCTTGGTGGAGCATTTATTCCTGGTGGAGTGAATGCTGTAGAGAGTGCTGTTTATGATATCAAAGACTATACAGGTGACTTGGGGACATCTGGTGAAGAAGCGACGCCGACAGTAGAAGTATCTGACTTTATAGGCGGAGTAAAAGGCGAGTCTCTTGTTACAGAACTTCCAGAATATAAAGGTGTTCTATCTACAGTAGGTGAAGAGGTAGCACCAATAGTGGAGAACTCTGACTTTATAGGCGGAGTAAAAGGCGAGTCTCTTGTTACAGAGCTTCCAGAATACAAAGGTGCTCTATCAACAGTAGGTGAAGAGGTAGCACCAATAGTGGAGAACTCTGACTTTATAGGCGGAGTAAAAGGCGAGTCTCTTGTTACAGAGCTTCCAGAATACAAAGGTGCTCTATCAACAGTAGGTGAAGAAGTGGCGCCAAGAGTAGAGAACTCTGATTTCACAGGCGGAGTAAAAGGTGAACCACTCGTTATAGAACTTCCAGAATATAAAGGTCTTGTATCAACAGTAGGTGAAGAAGTGGCACCAAAAGTAGAGAACTCTGACTTCACAGGTGGAGTAAATGGTGAGTCTCTTGTTACAGAATTTCCAGAATACCAAGGTTTTGTATCAACAGTAGGTGAAGAATCAGCCCCAATAGTAGAACACCCTGAGTTTACAGGTGGAGTAAATGGCGAATCTCTTGTTGCAGAAGTTCCAGAATACCAAGGTTTTGTATCAACAGTAGGTGAAGAATCAGCCCCAATAGTAGAACACCCTGAGTTTACAGGTGGAGTTAACTCAGTACTGGCTCTTCTTGAGGAAAAAGAGGATTATCGTGGCGGAGTAAATGCAGTAGCTAGTGCAGTTCATGATATAGAAGATTATACAGGATCATTAGCTGCAGCAGGAGATTCAGTAGTGAAATCCATTGATAAGCAAGTAGAGAATAGAGAAGGTGCAAATGAAGCAAACTCTAATCAAGTTCTCCCAGCTCTTACTCGTTCACAACGTATTTTCAAAAATGAAGCAGGAAGTGTTCAAGTTCAAGCTTCAGATGAAGTTTTGAAAAATGTTAAAACTGTACAAATAGAGGAAGTAAAAGTTAGCGGTTTCGATTCATTAAACTATAAAGCATTTGATATCAAATTAAAAGATACAAATGGCAGATATGTTCAACCTGAAGGAAAAGTCCTTGTTACTTTTGCTACAGATCAGTCTGTAGAAAATGTTTATTATGTGGATTCAGAAGGAAATCTCCATCCTATTGAATTCACGCAAAAAAATGGAGAGATTATTTTTGAGACCAACCACTTTAGTATTTATGCTATGACTTTCCGACTATCTGTCGATAATCTAGCACTTGATAATCCTACAAAAGATAAAAAAGAGGAGGAGATTTCACCCTTACCTAAATTGTTATCTACAAATCAACACTCAGAATCAAACCAATCAGAGAATAAAGTAAGTAACAATGAACAAACTATGTTACCAAATACAGGTGAGTCTGCTTCATCACTAACAATCTTATTTGGTTTTGTAGGAGTGTTCCTTGGAGCAATGATTTCTTATAAGCGAAAAGACAGTTAATTTGTCTATAGTTGTTCGTTGAACTTTTAGGTTCATATAAAATAAACCAGTCTAGAATCCTAAAAATGAGTTAGGATTTTAGGCTGGTATAACATTTGAGGTAAGCAAGGACGCAAAGGTCTATGCACGAGTCGTTCTTCCGAAATGTGAGGAGAAGGTTCCTGTAATCTTCCATTTCCATGGTTATATGGGACGTGGCTGGGACTGGGCTGACATGCTGGCTTATACTGTGTCTGGTTACGGTGTTGTTTCAATGGATGTGCGGGGACAGTCAGGTTATTCACAGGACGGTTTGCGTTCTCCTTTAGGAAATACGGTTAAGGGACATATTATCCGTGGGGCTGTGGAAGATCGAGAGCATCTCTTTTATAAGGATGTTTATCTGGATATTTACCAGTTGGTTGAAATTATTGCCAGTCTGCCTCAGGTTGATGGGAAGCGACTTTCTAGCTATGGTGCCTCACAAGGAGGGGCTTTAGCTTTGGTTGCAGCAGCACTCAATCCTCGGATTCAGAAAACAGTTGCCATCTATCCCTTCTTGTCAGACTTTAGACGAGTGCTTGAGATTGGTAATACTAGCGAGGCTTACGACGAACTTTTCCGTTATTTCAAGTTTCACGACCCCTTCCATGAAACTGAGGAGGAAATCATGGCGACCCTTGCCTATATCGATGTGAAAAATCTTGCCCATCGTATCAAGGGTGAGGTTAAGATGATTACGGGCTTGGACGATGATGTTTGCTACCCTATTACCCAGTTTGCGATTTACAACCGCCTGACTTGCGATAAGGCCTATCGCATCATGCCTGAGTATGCCCACGAAGCCATGAATGTTTTTGTCAATGACCAAGTCTACAACTGGCTCTGTGGTAGTGCGATTCCTTTTAAGTATATAAAATAATGAATGAGAGAGCCCAGTAGCTCTCTTTTTGTTATAAATGTTGAAAGTACTTTTAAAAAATATTAAAATATTAAAATATTGCTGAAAGTAAAATCTATTCTATGGCAAGCTCAAGATAAATCTATGACTTTATTATATAATAAAGAAAAAGTGTCTAGGAAAGGAGTGAAAGAGCTACTGTTTGGATTGTAGCTAGCTAAATGTTGAAAGAGAGAAGGAGAGCAGCTCTCGTTTATTAATTGCTTTCTTGTGTCTTCCTATGATGGGGAGTAAAAATTTTAAAGCAAAAAGAAAGCGCTTTATTTTTGTGAAATTGAAAGGTAGAAAGATGAATCAAAAGAATTTTGATAGAAAACAAAGATATGGCATTCGTAAATTTGCAGTGGGTGTAGCTTCTGTAACTATTGGTGCAGTAGTGTTTGGAGTAAATCCTGTATTGGCAAATGAACAAGGAAATTCAACTGTAACTGTTGCTGAAAATAATAATCAAGGTTTATCAGAATTACCAAAAGAAGTTTCTTCAGGAAGTCTTGCTCATTTAGATAGTGAACTAGCTGGAAAACTGGCTACAGCGAAAGACAATGGTGTGGAAGTTGATCAGGATAAGTTAAAGAAAAATGAGACTACTGAAGCAGAGACGACAACTCCAACAAATAAACCTGCAGCTGAAAATACACCAGCTCCTGCTGATAAACCAGAAACAGATTCTGCAACTACAGAAGCAAGTAACAAGGACCAAGATAAAGAAGAAGAGGGCATGATTCCTCGAGATTATTATGCTAGAGAGTTAAAAAATGTCAACACTGTAGTAGAAAAAGAAGATGTAGAAACTAATCCTTCAAACGGTCAAAGAGTTGATATGAAAGAGGAACTCGATAAGCTTAAAAAACTTCAAAATGCGACCATTCATATGGAGTTTAAGCCAGATGCATCTGCTCCACGTTTTTACAACCTTTTCTCAGTTTCTAGTGATACCAAAGTAAATGAGTATTTCACCATGGCCATCCTTGATAATACAGCAATCGTTGAAGGTCGTGATGCAAATGGAAACCAATTCTATGGTGATTATAAAACTGCTCCTTTGAAGATTAAGCCAGGTGAGTGGAACTCTGTAACCTTTACAGTTGAAAGACCAAATGCAGATCAGCCAAAAGGTCAGGTTCGCGTCTATGTAAATGGTGTCTTGTCGCGCACAAGTCCTCAGTCTGGTCGTTTCATCAAAGATATGCCAGATGTCAACCAGGTGCAAATTGGGACAACCAAACGTACAGGCAAAAACTTCTGGGGTTCTAATCTTAAAGTCCGTAATCTAACGGTTTATGATCGTGCCCTTTCTCCAGAAGAAGTTAAAAAACGTAGCCAACTTTTTGAAAGAGGAGAGTTGGAGAAGAAACTTCCTGAAGGAGCAAAAGTTACTGATAAACTGGATGTTTTTGAAGGTGGTGAGAACCGCAAGCCGAATAAAGATGGTATCGCAAGCTACCGTATTCCAGCCCTACTTAAAACTGATAAGGGAACCTTGATTGCTGGTGCGGATGAGAGACGCTTGCATCACTCTGACTGGGGTGACATCGGTATGGTTGTTCGTCGTAGTGATGATAAGGGCAAAACATGGGGAGATAGAATTGTCATCTCAAATCCTCGTGATAATGAGAATGCCAGAAGAGCTCATGCAGGTTCACCAGTCAATATTGACATGGCTCTAGTCCAAGATCCGAAAACTAAGCGAATCTTCTCTATTTTTGATATGTTTGTAGAAGGTGAAGCAGTTAGAGATTTGCCAGGAAAAGCACCGCAAGCCTATGAGCAAATTGGGGATAAGGTTTACCAAGTTCTGTACAAAAAAGGTGAAGCAGGACGTTATACAATTCGTGAAAATGGTGAAGTTTTCGATCCTGAAAATAGAAAAACAGAATACCGAGTTGTAGTGGATCCTAAGAAGCCAGCATACAGTGATAAGGGTAACCTTTACAAAGGTGAAGAACTTATCGGTAATATCTACTTTGAGTATAGTGACAAGAATATCTTTAGGGTTTCAAATACCAACTATCTCTGGATGTCTTATAGTGATGACGATGGAAAAACTTGGTCCGCACCAAAAGATATAACATACGGCATTCGTAAGGACTGGATGCACTTCTTAGGTACTGGACCTGGTACAGGAATTGCCTTACATTCAGGACCTCATAAAGGTCGTCTGGTTATCCCTGCCTACACTACAAACAACGTATCCTACCTAAGTGGTTCTCAGTCTTCACGCGTCATTTACTCAGATGACCATGGTGAAACTTGGCACGCTGGTGAAGCGGTCAATGATAACCGTCCGGTAGGTAACCAAACAATTCACTCTTCAACTATGAATAATCCAGGTACTCAAAATACGGAGTCAACCGTTGTTCAGTTGAATAATGGAGACCTCAAACTCTTTATGCGTGGATTGACAGGAGATTTGCAGGTTGCAACAAGTAAAGATGGCGGAGCAACTTGGGAAAAAGATGTGAAGCGCTATGCAGATGTCAAAGATGTCTACGTTCAAATGTCTGCTATTCACACTGTGCAAAATGGTAAGGAATATATCATCCTCAGTAACGCAGGTGGACCAGGACGTTACAATGGTTTGGTACATTTGGCACAAGTAGAAGCTAACGGTGATTTGACTTGGCTCAAGCACAATCCAATTCAAAGTGGTAAATTTGCTTATAACTCCTTGCAAGATCTTGGAAATGGTGAATTTGGTTTGCTTTATGAGCATGCAGATAACAACCAAAACGAATATACCTTGTCTTATAAGAAATTCAATTGGGATTTCTTAAATAAGGATATGGTTTCTCCAACAAAAGCAAGAGTTACACATGCAGTTCATATGGGGCAAGGTATTATTGCCATGGAATTTGATTCGGAAGTACTGGTCAATCAAGTACCAACATTACAGCTTGCAAATGGTAAGACAGCTACGTTTATGACGCAGTATGATACAAAGACTCTGTTGTTTACAGTAGATCCTGAGGATATTGGTCAAAAAGTTACAGGATTAGCAGAAGGTGCTATAGAAAGTATGCATAATTTACCTGTTTCAGTAATTGGTTCTAAGATTTCTCATGGTATAAATGGAAGTGAAGTTGCGACAAATGAAGTTCCAGAATTTACAGGTGGAGTTAGTAGCGATGAGGCTACAGTAAGTGAAGAAACTCCTGAATATACTGACACCTTAGCAACAGTAGGAAAAGAGCCAGCAACAATAGTAGAAAAGCTAGAATTTACAGGCGGAGTAAAAGGCGAAGAAGGAGCAGTTGCGGCAGAAGTTCCTGAATATACAGGTCAATTAGCTACAGCAGGAGAAGAAGGACCAACAGTAGAAGAACCGGAATTCAAAGGGGGCGTAAATTCAGTTCTAGCGGCTTCAAATGAGGTTCCTGAATATACCGGAGGTGCTAATTTTGTCTTGGCAGCTTCAAATGACCTTCCTGAATATAAAGGAGGTGTCAATGGCGCTGAGGCAGCAATCCATGAAGTGACAGAGTACAAGGGAGAAACAAAACCAGTCTTAGCAGCTGCAAACGAACGTCCAGCTAAGAAGTTATCTCTTGGACAAGATGCTGCTTATCAAGCACCAGCGGCTAAACAAAACGAGCTACCAAATACTGGAAGTAAAGAAAATACAACCATTATTTCTCTAGGATTGGTGGCAGGTCTCTTATCTGTCTTGACATTAGGAAAGAAACGAAAAGAGGACTAGATTAGGTCTTGAATAAAATGAATTTTGCTTATCGTTAATGATAAAAGAGATGGCCCATTTGAAAGATGGCTATCTCTTTTTATCATTTTAGGTACTAAGTGAATTGAAAATAAGGCCGAGCTGAAACTACTTTTAGAAACAGCTGTTCTATAAAATACTTTTGAAACTGAAATCTATGCTACTACAAAGTATTGAAAGCGCTTTAAAAATAGTATATAATTGTCTCATAAGAAAAAAGGAAAAGGAGGAAAAAGGATGCCACAGATTACTAAAGAAGCCTTGATTAATCAAATTAAAGATGGAATCATCGTTTCTTGTCAGGCCCTTCCTCACGAACCGCTTTATACAGAAGCGGGAGGAGTCATCCCCTTGCTGGTCAAAGCGGCTGAGCAAGGTGGAGCAGTCGGTATCCGAGCCAATAGTGTTCGTGATATCAAAGAAATAAAGGAGGTTACAAAACTTCCAATTATCGGGATTATCAAACGAGATTATCCACCTCAAGAACCCTTCATCACTGCTACTATGAAAGAAGTTGATGAACTAGCAGAACTAGATATTGAAGTGATTGCTCTAGACTGTACTAAACGCGAACGCTACGATGGTTTAGAGATTCAGGAGTTTATCCGTCAGGTTAAGGAAAAATATCCTAACCAGCTCTTGATGGCTGATACTAGTACCTTCGAAGAAGGGTTAGCAGCCGTAGAAGCAGGAATTGACTTCGTTGGAACAACCTTATCAGGCTACACATCTTACAGTCCAAAGGTAGACGGTCCAGATTTTGAACTAATCAAGAAGCTCTGTGATGCGGGTGTAGATGTTATAGCTGAAGGGAAAATTCATACACCAGAACAAGCCAAACAAATCCTAGGTTACGGAGTAAGAGGTATTGTTGTTGGTGGCGCTATTACTAGACCAAAAGAGATTACAGAACGCTTTGTTGCGGGTCTTAAATAACACAATCTCAAAATAGAGGAGAGTGGTGTAAGCGTCGGATAAAATGAAAACGTATACAGATGCAAACTTGCTCATTATCCAATATGGATACGCTTATAAATAGGAGAATACAAATGAAATTTAGAAAACTAGCTTGTACAGTGCTTGCGGGTGCTGCGATTCTTGGTCTTGCTGCTTGTGGAAATTCTGGCGGAAGTAAAGATGCTGCAAAATCTGGTAGCGATAGCGGAAAAACAGAAATCACTTGGTGGGCATTCCCAGTCTTCACTCAAGAAAAAACTGGTGACGGTGTTGGAACTTATGAAAAATCTATCATTGCAGCCTTTGAGAAAGCAAACCCAGATGTAAAAGTGAAATTGGAAACTATCGACTTTAAGTCAGGTCCAGAAAAAATCACTACAGCTATCGAAGCAGGTACAGCTCCTGACGTCCTCTTTGACGCACCAGGACGTATCATCCAATACGGTAAAAATGGAAAATTGGCTGATTTGAACGACCTCTTCACAGATGACTTTGTTAAAGATGTTAACAATGAAAATATTGTAAAAGCAAGTAAAGCTGGCGATAAAGCTTACATGTATCCAATCAGTTCAGCACCATTCTACATGGCTATGAACAAGAAAATGTTGGAAGAAGCTGGAGTTGCGAATCTTGTAAAAGAAGGCTGGACAACAGACGACTTTGAAAAAGTATTGAAAGCACTTAAAGATAAAGGCTATACACCAGGTTCATTGTTCAGTTCAGGTCAAGGGGGAGACCAAGGAACACGTGCCTTCATTTCAAACCTTTATGGTGCTTCTGTAACTGATAAAGATGTTACTAAGTATACAACTGATGATCCTAAATTCGTTAAAGGTCTTGAAAAAGCAACTAGCTGGATTAAAGATGGTTTGTTGAACAATGGTTCACAATTTGATGGTGGAGCAGATATCCAAAACTTTGCTAACGGCCAAACATCATACACTACTCTTTGGGCACCATCTCAAAATGGTATTCAAGCTAAACTATTGGAAGCAAGTAAAGTAGAAGTGGTAGAAGTACCATTCCCATCTGATTCTGGTAAACCATCTCTTGAATACCTTGTAAACGGATTTGCAGTATTTAACAACAAAGACGACAAGAAAATTGCTGCTTCTAAGAAATTTGTTCAATTCATCGCTGATGATAAAGAATGGGGTCCAAAAGATGTTGTTCGTACAGGAGCATTCCCAGTTCGTACATCATTTGGTAAACTCTATGATGACAAACGTATGGAAACAATCGGTGCTTGGACTAAGTACTACTCACCATACTACAATACAATTGATGGTTTTGCAGAAATGAGAACTCTATGGTTCCCAATGTTGCAATCAGTTTCAAATGGCGATCAAAAACCAGCTGATGCATTGAAAGCATTTACTGAAAAAGCAAACGAAACTATCAAAAAAGCTACTAAACAATAAAACCTAAACAGATTTTGTAGCCCCTTTTACCTTTGCACACTTGTGTAAGAAAAGGGGGCTTTTATTTAAAAGGTATTTCATCATTCTCTTAGGAGATTATTAATAAAAGAAAAGGAAAGAGAGGTGCCGATAGTGAAAGTTAATAAAATTCGTATGAGAGAAACTATTATTTCTTATGCTTTCCTAGCGCCAGTTTTATTCTTCTTCATTGTCTTCGTTTTAGTACCAATGATTATGGGCTTCATCACAAGTTTCTTTAACTACTCTATGACTAGTTTTGAATTTGTGGGCTTAGATAACTATATCCGTATGTTTAAAGATCCTGTCTTTACAAAATCTCTGATTAACACAGTTATTTTGGTTGTTGGATCTGTACCGATTGTTGTTCTCTTTTCGCTCTTTGTGGCGTCGCAAACCTACCATCAAAATGCTATTGCCAGATCCTTCTACCGTTTTGTCTTTTTCCTTCCTGTCGTAACAGGTAGTGTTGCCGTAACGGTTGTATGGAAATGGATTTATGACCCACTATCAGGTATCTTGAACTTTGTTCTTAAATCAAGTCATATTATTACTCAAAATATTTCATGGCTGGGAGACAAACACTGGGCATTGCTGGCAATTATGATTATCCTCTTGACAACTTCAGTTGGTCAACCAATTATCCTCTACATCGCTGCCATGGGTAATATTGATAATTCACTGGTTGAAGCGGCTCGTGTAGACGGTGCAACTGAATTTCAAGTTTTCTGGAAGATTAAATGGCCAAGCCTTCTTCCAACAACTCTTTATATCGCAATTATCACAACAATCAACTCATTCCAAGTTTTCGCCTTGATTCAGCTTTTGACTTCAGGTGGTCCAAACTACTCAACAAGTACACTTATGTATTACCTGTACGAAAAAGCCTTCCAATTGACAGAATATGGTTATGCCAACACAATTGGTGTCTTCTTGGCAGTTATGATTGCTATCGTAAGCTTTGTTCAATTTAAAGCACTCGGAAACGACGTAGAATATTAAAGAAAGGAGACAGCTATGCAATCTACACAAAAGAAACCATTAACAGCCTTTACTGTTATTTCAACAATCATTTTGCTCTTGTTGACCGTGCTGTTCATCTTTCCATTCTACTGGATTTTGACAGGTGCCTTCAAGTCACAACCTGATACCATTATGATTCCGCCACAATGGTTCCCTAAAATGCCGACCATGGAGAACTTCCAACAACTCATGGTGCAAAACCCTGCTATGCAGTGGATGTGGAACTCTGTATTTATCTCATTGGTAACTATGTTCTTAGTCTGTGCAACTTCATCTCTAGCAGGTTATGTATTGGCTAAAAAACGTTTCTATGGTCAACGTATCCTCTTTGCAATCTTTATTGCTGCCATGGCTCTTCCAAAACAAGTTGTCCTTGTACCATTGGTACGTATCGTCAACTTCATGGGAATCCACGATACTCTCTGGGCGGTTATCTTGCCTTTGATTGGATGGCCATTTGGGGTTTTCCTTATGAAACAATTTAGTGAAAATATTCCAACAGAGTTGCTTGAATCGGCTAAAATCGATGGTTGTGGTGAGATTCGTACTTTCTGGAGCGTAGCCTTCCCAATTGTAAAACCAGGGTTTGCGGCTCTTGCAATTTTTACCTTCATCAATACTTGGAACGACTACTTCATGCAGTTGGTAATGTTGACTTCACGTAACAATTTAACTATTTCACTCGGTGTTGCGACCATGCAAGCCGAAATGGCAACCAACTATGGTTTAATCATGGCAGGTGCAGCTCTTGCTGCAGTGCCAATCGTAACAGTCTTCCTAGTTTTCCAAAAATCCTTCACACAAGGTATTACTATGGGAGCTGTTAAAGGATAAGAAACGATTTCTTTTACAGTATCAATTGGCTATTGCTAGCACTATCTAAAAGCCTCCGACAGTAAATGACACTGTTGGAGGTGTTAGTTTTAATCGCTTAATGACGATTTTTAAAGGAGAAAATAATGATTTTTGACGATTTGAAAAATATTAGCTTCTATAAAGGGATTCATCCCAATCTTGACAAGGCAATTGATTATCTTTATGAACATCGTAAAGATTCATTCGAGTTAGGAAAATATGATATTGATGGTGATAAGGTCTTTCTAGTTGTTCAAGAAAATGTCCTAAATAAAGCTGAAAACGATCAGTTTGAACATCATAAGAACTATGCAGACTTGCATTTGTTGGTAGAAGGGCATGAATATTCGAGCTACGGTTCACGTATTAAAGATGAAGCAGTAGCATTTGACGAAGCAAGTGATATTGGCTTTGTTCATTGTCATGAACATTACCCACTCTTGTTGGGTTATCACAATTTTGCGATTTTCTTCCCAGGAGAGCCGCATCAACCAAATGGTTATGCAGGTATGGAAGATCAAGTTCGCAAGTATTTGTTTAAAATTTTAATTGATTAGAATGATAGGTAGAGATAGCTGATGACTATCTTGTTAAGCACTTTTGAAAATTGAGTTTAAGAGTTGAATCTTATCAATTGATAAATCGGAATGATTTAGCAAGTGATATGAATTAAATTATAGGGGGAGTAAAAGATGTCACAAAAAGGAAGAAGTCTCATCAAGGCTGCATTTGATACAGATAATTTTCTAATGCGAATTAGTGAGAAGGTTTTAGATATTGTAACAGTCAATCTTCTCTTTGTAGTAACTTGTTTACCAGTTGTAACGATTGGAGTAGCCAAAATTAGTCTCTATCAGACAATGTTTGAAATCAAGCAAAGTAGACGTGTTCCAGTTTTTAGAACTTATCTAAGAGTTTTTAGACAAAATCTGAAACTAGGTTTTCAGTTGGGGTTGTTGGAGTTAGGAATTGTATTTCTTTCTCTTTTAGATCTTTATCTTTTCTGGGGTCAAACAGCTCTGCCCTTCCAATTGGTGAAAGCCATTTGTTTAGGTATTCTGATTTTCCTTACCATTGTGATGTTGGCTAGTTACCCTATCGCGGCACGTTATGACCTATCTTGGAAAGAAATTCTTCAAAAAGGATTGATGTTGGCTAGTTTTAACGCTCCTTGGTTTATCTTGATGATCGCAACTATCTTTTTGATTTTGATGATTCTATATCTATCAGCCTTTACCCTTCTATTGGGAGGATCAGCTTTTATTCTCTTTGGTTTTGGACTTCTTGCTTTTTTACAAGTAGGAGTGATGGAAAAGCTATTTGCTAAGTATGAGTAAGGGTTGCAATTATTTCTGAAACTACTTTCAAACGCTCCAAACGCTATTCTATAAGCAAGAAACTAAAATCTAAGTGTCTACAAGATATTGAAAGCCTTTTCGGTAAAGTGTATACTAAAGAAGTAAAGAAGGAATCTGCTTTAGCAGAAAATAAAAATAATAGGAGAAAATCTATGTCAGATTTGAAAAAATACGAAGGTGTCATTCCAGCCTTCTACGCATGTTATGATGATCAAGGAGAAGTAAGTCCAGAGCGTACGCGTGCTTTGGTTCAATACTTCATTGATAAAGGTGTTCAAGGTCTCTATGTCAATGGTTCTTCTGGCGAATGTATCTACCAAAGCGTTGAAGACCGCAAGTTGATTTTGGAAGAAGTCATGGCAGTTGCCAAAGGTAAATTAACTATTATTGCCCATGTTGCTTGCAATAATACTAAAGATAGTATGGAACTAGCTCGCCATGCTGAAAGCTTGGGAGTAGATGCCATTGCAACAATTCCACCAATTTACTTCCGCTTGCCAGAATACTCAGTTGCCAAATACTGGAACGATATTAGTTCTGCAGCTCCAAACACAGACTATGTCATCTACAACATTCCTCAATTGGCAGGTGTTGCTTTGACTCCAAGTCTTTATACTGAAATGTTGAAAAATCCACGTGTTATCGGTGTGAAGAACTCTTCTATGCCAGTTCAAGATATCCAAACTTTTGTTAGCCTTGGTGGAGAAGACCATATCGTTTTTAATGGTCCAGATGAGCAGTTCCTAGGAGGACGCCTCATGGGTGCTAAGGCTGGTATCGGTGGTACTTACGGTGCTATGCCAGAACTCTTCTTGAAACTCAACCAATTGATTGCGGATAAAGATTTAGAAACAGCGCGTGAATTACAATACGCTATCAACGCTATCATTGGTAAACTCACTTCTGCACATGGAAATATGTATGGTGTCATTAAAGAAGTCTTGAAGATCAATGAAGGACTTAATATTGGATCTGTTCGTTCACCTTTGACACCAGTGACTGAAGAAGATCGTCCAGTTGTGGAAGCAGCTGCAGCCTTGATTCGTGAAACTAAGGAGCGCTTCCTCTAATTCATAAGGAGGTATTTATGACTAACTACATTGCAATTGATATCGGTGGAACTAACATCAAGTATGGTTTGGTTGATCAAGAGGGGCAACTTCTTGAATCGCATGAGATACCAACAGAGGCACATAAGGGTGGCCCCCATATTTTAGAGAAAACCAAACAGATTGTAGCTAGTTATCTTGAAAAAGATTCTGTAGCAGGTGTTGCCATTTCTTCAGCAGGTATGGTGGATCCTGACAAGGGTGAGATTTTCTATGCTGGCCCACAGATTCCAAATTATGCAGGTACACAGTTCAAGAAGGAAATCGAGACTAGCTTTGACATTCCTTGTGAAATTGAAAATGATGTCAACTGTGCAGGCCTCGCAGAAGCAGTTTCGGGATCTGGTAAGGGAGCAAGTGTGACCCTTTGCTTAACCATTGGAACAGGTATTGGTGGTTGTTTAATTATTGACGGTCAAGTCTTCCATGGTTTTAGTAACTCTGCCTGTGAGGTTGGCTATCTACACATGCAGGATGGAGCTTTCCAAGACTTAGCCTCAACCACAGCTTTGGTTCGTTATGTAGCAGAAGCACATGGTGATCCAGTCGAACAGTGGAATGGTCGTAGAATCTTTAAAGAAGCTACTGAAGGGAACAAACTCTGCATGGATGGTATCGACCGTATGGTTGACTATCTAGGGAAAGGTCTAGCTAATATTTGTTATGTGGCCAATCCAGAAGTAGTTATTCTAGGTGGTGGTATCATGGGACAAGAAGCTATTCTCAAGCCTAAAATTCGAAAAGCTTTGAAAGAATCTCTGGTACCAAGTCTAGCAGATAAGACGAGATTAGAATTTGCTCATCATCAGAATACAGCAGGTATGTTGGGTGCCTACTATCATTTCAAGACAAAACAATCCTAGTTTGGCAATGCCAAACTAGGATTTTCTAATCAAATTCCCTTGACTTTCTTTATAATTGTGAGATAATAAAGAAAATATATAAAGGAATTATATAAAATGGCTATAGCGAATTCAAGTAAAATAGTAACCTTCCAAGCTAATAGAGAATTGGTAAATGATGCCATGGAAGTGTTAAAAGAACAAAATCTCTCTCTTTCATCAGCACTCAGATTATTTTTAAAGAATGTTGTCGTAACAAATGGAGTAGATTTACTTAGTGAAGAGGAATTAGAGAAGGAGTATTTGTTTAGACAATTACAAGCAGAAGTTCAAGAAAGTTATGCCAAGATTGAGGCTGGAAATTACTTGACAGATGAGGATGTCGTGACACGCTATGGATTATAAAAAATATAGGATTTTGTATTCCCCTAGAGTGATGGATAGTCTGGATAAAATATATCAGTATATAGCAGAGGAAATTGGTTCGGTAGAGGCTGCGAGACGAAAAGTAGTCAATATTAGAAAAGATATTAATCGGCTGGAAATTTTCCCCCAAGCTGGATTTGATGCCGATGAAAAATTTGGTAAGAGATTAGATCCTCACTATCAAACGAGAGGATTGACCTTGAGTAAGGATTACATCGTATTATATACAATTGTTGAGGATACCGTCAGGCTTGCTTATTTACTCCCTTCAAAAAGTGATTACATGAAATTATTTAAGACCGAGTCAAGATATGATTGACTCAGGATCTAGATGAGTTATGTTTAGTGACGAATAAAAATCCTAGTTTGGCAATGCCAAACTAGGATTTTCTAGCTCTTCTTTGTCTTCGATAGCCATTAAGTTTTTTATTCTCCCAGTAGCTATTGAAAATTTTTTCTTTGTTTTCTCGATTGATTTCTAAAAAGTAAGCATAAATTAAATCAATCCAAAAAAGCATTGGAAGTTGAGAGGAGATACGCTGAATATAGGATGATTGATTGTGACTAGCAACCAGTACAGTTTCAGTATACAGTTGGTTTTCTTTGTTTGGTACACTGGTAAAGAGGACTGTTTTTGCTCCCATTTCTTTAGCGTCTAATAAGCTATCCAGAATAGATTGAGTAGATCCAGATAGTGAAAAACCAAGAACCAAGCAATTGTCATCCATGATACTAGTAGTCCAAGCAAATCCATCTTGATCGGTTATGGCTTCACAGACAACTCCTAAACGCATAAAGCGTAATTTCATCTCACGAGCGACAAGGCCAGAGCTTCCAGTGCCAAAAAAATAGACTCTTTCAGCATCTTCTATCATATTAGCTATTCGTTCTATTTGATTTTCATTAATTAATTCTTGAGTTTGCTCTCGCATATTGCTATAGCTTCTGAGAACACCTTGGATAAGAGGATTATGGGTCGATAGCTGAAGATTTTGGTTATCAATTTGATGTTGGTATTGGAAAATAAATTCTCTATAGCCAGTAAAACCACACTTTTTAGCAAAACGGGTTAGAGCCGCCTGGGAAATATGAAGTTTCTGAGCAACGTTTTGTGATGATAAATCATCCTGTATCGTATCGACCTGTAAGAAATAGCGAGCAATTTCTTGCTCTAATTCAGTTAATTCATCAAAGTGGAGATCAATAATAGAGGGAATATCTTGATTGTTCATGGGATTCCTTTGTATGATTTATATTAAATTGAAAGTCAAAAATTTTCTATTGTTTGATATTATTATACCATATAAAATAATGATAATTAAATAAAAAAGAAAAGCTCTTTTAAAAATCAAATAAAGTGTTCCCATTTTCCATAATTTTCTTCTCAATTTGTGGTACAATGAAGAATGAGACTTTAAATAGAAATGAGACTGACTTGTATGAGAAAATTTGATAGCCATTCGATTCCGATTCGGCTTAATTTATTGTTTTCAATTGTTATTTTGCTCTTTATGACCATCATTGGTCGCCTGCTTTACATGCAGGTTTTGAACGAAGATTTTTATGAGACAAAACTAGCATCGGCAAGTAAAACAAAGGTGACAACTAGTTCGGCTCGTGGACAAATCTACGATGCAACAGGGAAACCTCTCGTCGAAAACACCATCAAGCAAGTTGTATCTTTTACAAGGAACAACAAGATGACGGCTGCAGATTTAAAAGAAACAGCCAAGAAGTTGATAGCCTATGTGGGAGTTTCTTCTCCAACATTGACTGATCGACAGTTAGCAGACTATTACCTAGCAGATCAAGATGTTTATAAGAAGGCAGTGGAAAGTTTACCACGTGAGAAACGCCTTGATTCTGATGGGAATCAATTATCTGAGTCTGAGCTTTACAATAACACAGTAGAAAGCATAGATCCAAGTCAATTTACCTACTCGGATGACGAAAAGAAAGAAATTTACCTCTTTAGCCAACTCAATGCAGTAGAAAATTTTGCGACAGGAACCGTTGCGACAGATTCCTTGACAGATACACAGATTGCCTTGATAGCTTCGGCCTCTAAGAATTTACCTGGTATTAGTATTTCGACTTCGTGGGATCGAAAGGTTCTAGATACCTCACTTTCGTCTATAGTAGGAAGTGTATCTAGTGAAAAAGCTGGTCTACCAGCTGAAGAAGCAGATGCTTATATCAAAAAGGGTTATTCTCTAAACGACCGTGTTGGAACCTCTTATCTAGAAAAACAATATGAAGAAACCTTGCAAGGGAAACGCTCGGTGAAAGAAATCCATCTAGACAAGTATGGCAATATGGAAAGTGTCGAAAATATCGAAGACGGTACCAAAGGAAACAATATTAAACTGACCATCGATTTGGCCTTTCAAGATAGCGTGGACAATCTTCTTAAGAGTTACTTCAATTCCGAGTTAGGAAATGGAGGAGCTAGATATTCTGAAGGTGTTTATGCAGTTGCTTTGAACCCAAAAACAGGTGCAGTTTTGTCTATGTCAGGGCTCAAACATGACTTGAAAACGGGAGAGTTGACGCCTGATTCCTTGGGAACGGTAACCAATGTCTTTGTCCCAGGTTCGGTTGTCAAGGCGGCGACCATCAGTTCTGGTTGGGAGAATGGAGTCTTGTCAGGGAACCAGACCTTGACAGACCAACCGATTGTCTTCCAAGGTTCAGCTCCGATTAATTCTTGGTACACTCAGGCCTACGGTTCATTCCCGATTACAGCTGTGGAAGCCTTGGAGTATTCTTCTAATACCTATATGGTTCAAACGGCTTTGGGCATTATGGGTCAGACCTATCAACCCAATATGTTTGTTTTAACTAACAATTTAGAATCCGCTATGGGGAAACTTCGTTCGACCTTTGCTGAATATGGTCTTGGAGCCTCAACAGGCATTGACCTTCCAGATGAGTCAACTGGTTTTATACCAAAAGAGTATAATTTTGCTAATTACATTACCAATGCATTTGGTCAGTTTGATAACTACACCCCAATGCAATTGGCCCAGTATGTTGGAACTATTGCCAACAACGGTGTTCGGATTGCACCTCACATTGTCGAGGGGATTTATGGAAATAATGAACAAGGTGGCTTAGGGGACTTAATCAAATCTATTGATACCAAGGAAATGAATAAAATTAATATTTCTGAGTCTGATGTTTCCGTCCTCCAACAAGGATTTTATCAAGTTTCACATGGTGGGAGTGCTCTGACGACAGGTCGTGCCTTTTCAAATGGAGCAGCGGTATCTATTAGTGGAAAAACAGGTACTGCCGAAAGTTATGTTGAGGGTGGTCAAAAAGCTAACAATACTAATGCTGTGGCCTATGCACCATCAGATAATCCTCAAATCGCTGTAGCTGTTGTCTTCCCTCATAACACCAACCTTACAAATGGTGTCGGACCTTCCATTGCGCGCGATATTATCAACCTCTATAACCAACATCATCCAATGAATTAGAAAGGAACATATGCTTTATCCAACACCTATTGCCAAGCTAATTGATAGTTATTCCAAGTTACCGGGTATCGGGATTAAGACGGCTACCCGTCTGGCCTTCTATACTATTGGAATGTCTGATGACGATGTCAATGAATTTGCTAAAAATCTCCTTTCTGCTAAGAGAGAGCTGACCTACTGTTCCATCTGCGGTCGCCTGACTGATGACGATCCTTGCTCTATCTGTACCGATCCGACTCGTGACCAGACAACGATTTTAGTTCTTGAGGATAGTCGCGATGTGGCAGCTATGGAGAATATCCAAGAATACCATGGACTTTATCATGTCTTACATGGACTCATATCTCCCATGAATGGTATCAGTCCAGATGATATCAATCTCAAGAGCCTCATGACTCGTCTGATGGATAGTGAAGTTTCAGAAGTAATCGTAGCAACCAATGCCACGGCAGATGGGGAAGCAACTTCCATGTATCTTTCACGTTTGCTCAAGCCAGCTGGGATCAAGGTTACGCGCCTGGCGAGAGGTCTCGCTGTGGGAGCGGATATCGAGTATGCGGACGAAGTGACCCTCTTACGGGCTATTGAAAATCGGACAGAGTTGTAAGTCTAGACAAATTAACAAACTCAATTCATTTATATAAAAAATCAAGGAGACCGATATTTTTTATCGTTCTCCTTTTAAATATATTGAAGACCAGTATTAGGTTCAAGTTTCAAAAAAGAAGCAAATATGATATACTAAAGAGCGAGTATTCTATTAGAATTGGAACAAATAATATGAAACAAACGATTATTCTTTTATACGGTGGACGTAGTGCAGAGCGTGAAGTCTCTGTTCTTTCAGCTGAGAGTGTCATGCGTGCGGTCAACTACGATCGTTTCACAGTCAAGACTTTCTTTATCAGCCAGTCAGGTGACTTTATTAAAACGCAAGAATTTAGCCAGACTCCTGGTCAAGAGGACCGTCTCATGACCAATGAAACTATTGATTGGGATAAGAAAGTTGCTCCAAGTGCTATCTATGAAGAAGGGGCAGTGATCTTTCCAGTCCTTCACGGTCCGATGGGAGAGGATGGCTCTGTTCAAGGATTCTTGGAAGTTTTGAAAATGCCTTACGTTGGTTGCAACATCTTGTCATCTAGCCTTGCCATGGACAAAATCACCACCAAGCGTGTGTTGGAATCTGCTGGTATTGCCCAAGTTCCTTATGTGGCCATCGTCGAAGGTGATGATGTGACTGCTAAAATCGCTGAAGTGGAAGAAAAATTGACTTATCCAGTTTTCACAAAACCATCAAACATGGGTTCTAGTGTCGGTATTTCTAAGTCTGAAAATCAAGAGGAACTTCGCCAAGCTTTGGAACTTGCCTTCCGATATGACAGTCGTGTCTTGATTGAGCAAGGGGTGAATGCCCGTGAAATCGAGGTTGGTCTCTTGGGTAACTATGATGTCAAGAGCACGTTGCCAGGAGAAGTTGTCAAGGATGTTGCCTTCTACGACTATGATGCCAAGTATATTGATAACAAGATTACTATGGACATCCCAGCCAAAATCAGTGATGATGTGGTAGCTGTCATGCGTCAAAATGCAGAAACAGCCTTCCGTGCCATTGGTGGCCTCGGTCTCTCTCGTTGCGATTTCTTCTATACAGACAAGGGAGAGATTTTCCTAAACGAGCTTAATACCATGCCAGGTTTCACCCAGTGGTCTATGTACCCACTACTTTGGGACAATATGGGAATCAGCTATCCAGAACTAATCGAGCGTTTGGTTGACCTTGCTCAGGAAAGCTTTGACAAGCGCGAAGCGCATTTGCTATAAAAATGAAAGAGAGGGTAGGAGCCAGAACCATCACTGCAAGGTGACTAGAGTTCTCGAGCTTCGACCCTTTTTAAAGGAGTAGAAATGAAATTAACTATCCACGAAGTTGCCCAAGCTGTTGGAGCTAAAAATGATATCAGCATTTTTGAGGATACCCAGTTAGAGAAAGCTGAGTTTGACAGTCGTTTGATTGCGACAGGAGATCTATTTGTCCCCCTCAAGGGTGCGCGTGATGGCCATGACTTTATCGAAACAGCCTTTGAAAATGGTGCTGCTGTAACCCTGTCTGAGAAAGAAATCGCAAATCATCCTTATATTTTAGTAGATGATGTTTTGATTGCCTTTCAAACTCTAGCAGCCTACTATCTTGAGAAAACGGCTGTTGATGTCTTTGCAGTTACAGGTTCAAATGGTAAGACGACGACCAAGGATATGTTGGCGCACTTGCTATCAACAATCTATAAAACCTACAAAACTCAAGGCAACTACAATAATGAGATTGGCCTTCCCTACACGGTTCTCCATATGCCTGAGGGAACAGAAAAGTTGGTCTTGGAGATGGGACAGGATCACTTGGGAGATATTCATCTCTTGTCAGAATTGGCTCATCCCAAAACAGCCATCGTGACCTTGGTTGGCGAAGCCCATTTGGCCTTTTTCAAAGACCGTTCTGAAATTGCTAAAGGAAAAATGCAAATTGCTGATGGCATGGTGTCTGGTTCCTTGCTCTTGATACCAGCAGATCCGATTGTAGAGGCCTACTTGCCAGCTGATAAAAAGGTAGTCCGTTTTGGGCAAGGGGCAGAGTTGGAAATTACCGATTTGGTTGAGCGTAAGGATAGCTTGACATTTAAGGCCAATTTCTTGGAGCAAGCCCTTGATTTGCCAGTAACTGGCAAGTACAATGCCACCAATGCTATGATTGCATCTTATGTTGCCCTACAAGAAGGAGTTTCAGAGGAGCAAATTCATCAGGCCTTCCAAAATCTTGAATTGACGCGTAACCGTACCGAGTGGAAGAAAGCAGCCAATGGAGCAGATATCCTATCAGATGTTTACAATGCCAATCCAACTGCTATGAAGCTGATTTTAGAGACTTTCTCTGCCATTCCAGCCAATGAAGGTGGAAAGAAAATTGCAGTTTTGGCGGACATGAAGGAACTTGGTGGCCAGTCTATTCAGCTTCATAATCAGATGATTTTGAGCCTTTCGCCAGATGTGCTTGATACCGTGATTTTCTATGGAGAAGACATTGCTGAATTAGCCCAATTGGCCAGTCAAATGTTCCCAATCGGCCACGTTTACTACTTCAAGAAAACAGAAGACCAAGACCAATTTGAAGACCTAGTCAAGCAGGTCAAAGAAAGCCTTGGAGTCAATGACCAAATCCTACTCAAAGGCTCTAACTCTATGAATCTAGCTAAGTTGGTAGAAAGTTTAGAAAATGAAGACAAGTGATTTTATTAAACATTTACGTATTTCTAAATCCATTTTTGACAAATAGCATGGTATAATAAAATGCAGGAAAATTTTGAATCATGAGGAAGACTAGATGAATTTATGGGATATTTTCTTTACGACCCAAGCAACAGAACCACCCAAATTTGACCTTTTTTGGTATGTCAGTATATTTACGCTCTTAGCCTTAACCTTTTATACAGCCTATCGTTATCGTGAAAAGAAGGCTTACCAACGATTTTTCCAAATCTTGCAGGCTGTTCAGTTAATCCTACTTTATGGTTGGTATGGGGTCAATCATATGCCGCTGTCAGAAAGCCTACCTTTTTACCATTGCCGTATGGCTATGTTTGTGGTGCTCTTGCTTCCTGGTCAGTCTAAATATAGGCAGTATTTTGCATTACTAGGAACATTTGGGACATTAGCAGCCTTTGTTTATCCAGTTCCAGATGCCTATCCTTTCCCACATATTGCGATTTTATCCTTTATCTTTGGCCACTTAGCTCTCTTGGGGAACTCTCTAGTTTATCTATTGAGACAGTATAATGCACGATTGCTGGATGTGAAGGGAATTTTTCTCATGACCTTTGCCCTAAATGCTTTGATTTTTGTGGTCAATTTAGTAACAGGTGGAGATTACGGATTCTTGACAAAACCACCATTGGTTGGGGATCATGGCTTAGTAGCTAATTATTTAATTGTTTCCCTAGCCTTATCAGCGGCGATTACGTTAACAAAGAAAATCTTGGAACTATTTTTAGCACAAGAAGCAGAAAAAATGACTGCAAAGAAAGCTTAGAAATGAGCTTTCTTTTTTCATAAATCTGATTTTTTATAATTTGTTTGGAAAATGAAAAAGCTGATGAGCGAAAGTGAAAAAATAGCAAGTAAATTTAGGAAAAAACTAAGCACGATTGGATTTTTTGTGTTATAATATTCTGTGAATAGCTATGTCCTGTTTTAGCTATATTGAATAGAAGTTTGAAACTTGGAAGAGAGAGGATGCGATGTAATGGCTAGAGATGGTTTTTTTACAGGCTTAGATATCGGAACTAATTCCATTAAGGTATTGGTTGCTGAGCTTAGAAATGGTGAACTAAACGTAATTGGTGTAAGTAATGCCAAGAGCAAAGGTGTAAAGGATGGGATTATCGTTGATATTGAAGCGGCAGCAAGTGCTATCAAGTCAGCTATTTCCCAAGCAGAAGAGAAGGCTGGCATTTCAATTAAATCAGTGAATGTTGGTTTGCCTGGAAATCTTTTGCAAGTAGAACCAACTCAAGGAATGATTCCCGTTACATCTGATACAAAAGAAATTACAGATCAAGATGTTGAAAATGTTGTCAAATCAGCCTTGACGAAGAGTATGACACCAGATCGTGAAGTCATTACTTTTATTCCAGAAGAATTTATCGTAGATGGTTTCCAAGGTATTCGTGACCCACGTGGTATGATGGGGGTTCGTCTTGAAATGCGTGGCTTACTTTACACAGGTCCGCGTACTATTCTTCACAATTTACGCAAGACAGTTGAGCGATCAGGTGTTCAAGTTGAAAATATTATTATTTCACCATTGGCTTTGGTTCGTTCAGTCTTGAACGAAGGGGAGCGTGAATTTGGAGCCACTGTGATTGATATGGGAGCAGGTCAAACAACTGTTGCTACAATCCGTAACCAAGAACTCCAGTTTACAAATATTCTTCAAGAAGGTGGAGATTATGTCACAAAAGATATCTCTAAAGTCTTGAAGACTTCACAGAAATTAGCTGAAGGATTGAAATTGAACTATGGGGAAGCCTACCCATCACTTGCCAGCAATGAAACCTTCCAAGTTGAAGTGATTGGTGAAGTAGAGCCTGTAGAAGTTACAGAAAGCTACTTGGCAGAGATTATTTCAGCTCGCATTAAACACATTTTTGAACAGATTAAACAAGAGTTGGAAAGAAGACATTTGTTGGATCTTCCTGGTGGGATTGTTCTGATTGGTGGAAATGCTATTTTACCAGGTATTGTAGAACTTGCACAGGAAGTGTTTGGCGTTGGTGTCAAACTTTACGTTCCAAATCAAGTTGGAATCCGTAACCCTGCCTTTGCTCATGTGATTAGCTTATCTGAATTTGCTGGTCAATTGACTGAGGTGCATTTGTTAGCGCAACGAGCAGTCAAGGGTGAAGATACTTTGCGTCACCAACCAATCAATTTTGGTGGGATGATTCAACGTGTTACGCAGGTGTCACAACCTACCCCTATTCAACCAGTTTCAAATACAGAGGTTGAACCACCAGCTTCTACGAACGTAGTTGCTCCGAAAGAAGATAAAGTATCTTCTCAAAATAAACCAAAAATCGCAGATCGCTTCCGTGGCTTAATCGGAAGTATGTTTGATGAATAAAAGAGGAAAAATAAACTATGACATTTTCATTTGATACAGCGGCTGCTCAAGGTGCAGTGATTAAAGTAATCGGTGTTGGTGGAGGTGGCGGTAACGCTATTAACCGCATGGTTGACGAAGGTGTTACGGGCGTAGAATTTATCGCAGCAAACACAGATGTACAAGCTTTGAGTAGTACAAAAGCTGAGACTGTAATTCAGTTGGGCCCTAAATTGACACGTGGTTTGGGTGCTGGAGGTCAACCTGAAGTTGGTCGAAAAGCTGCTGAAGAGAGCGAAGAAACATTGACAGCTGCTATCAGTGGAGCGGATATGGTCTTCATTACTGCTGGTATGGGTGGAGGATCAGGTACTGGTGCAGCTCCTGTTATTGCCCGTATTGCTAAAGATTTAGGTGCTCTTACTGTTGGTGTTGTGACACGTCCTTTTGGTTTTGAAGGAAGCAAACGTGGACAATTTGCTGTTGAAGGAATCAATCAGCTTCGCGAACATGTAGATACTCTATTGATTATTTCAAACAACAACTTGCTTGAAATTGTTGATAAGAAAACTCCACTTCTTGAAGCACTTAGCGAAGCAGATAACGTACTTCGCCAAGGTGTTCAAGGAATTACTGACTTGATTACAAACCCTGGTTTGATTAACCTTGACTTTGCCGATGTGAAAACAGTTATGGCAAATAAAGGGAATGCCCTAATGGGTATCGGTATCGGTAGTGGAGAAGAACGTGTGGTAGAAGCAGCTCGTAAGGCAATCTACTCACCACTTCTTGAAACAACGATTGATGGTGCTGAGGATGTTATCGTCAACGTTACTGGTGGACTTGACTTGACTTTGATTGAAGCAGAAGAAGCATCGGAAATCGTTAACCAAGCAGCTGGTCAAGGAGTGAACATCTGGCTTGGAACATCTATTGATGAAAGCATGCGTGATGAAATTCGCGTAACAGTTGTTGCAACAGGTGTTCGTCAAGATCGTGTTGAAAAAGTTGTTGGACATGCACCAAAACAAGTTGTTCGTCATGAACAAGTGAGTCCAAGTTATACACGTAACTATGACCGTCACTATGACATGGCTGAAACTGCAGAAATTCCAAGTCCAGCACCTCGCCGTACAGAAACTTCTAAAACATCAGCATTTGGTGATTGGGATTTGCGACGTGAGACGATTGTTCGTCCAACTGATTCAGTTGTATCACCAGTTGAACGTTTCGAAGCACCATCTTTAGAAGAGGACGAATTAGAAACTCCTCCATTTTTCAAAAATCGTTAAGTAAATGAATTTGAAAGAAAATACAGAACGTGTTTTTCAACAAATCAAAGATGCAAGTCAGCAGGCAGGAAGAGAAGATAATTCTGTTTCAGTTGTTGCTGTTACAAAATATGTAGACGTACCGACAGCGGAGGCTTTGCTTCCGCTAGGTGTGTATCATATTGGTGAAAATCGTGTAGATAAGTTCCTTGAGAAATATGAAGCTTTAAAAGACAGGGATGTCAGCTGGCATTTGATTGGTACTTTGCAAAGACGCAAGGTCAAAGATGTCATTCAGTATGTTGATTATTTCCACGCTTTGGATTCATTAAAGCTAGCAAAGGAAATTCAGAAAAGAAGTGACCGAGTTGTTAAGTGTTTCTTACAAGTGAATATCTCAAAGGAAGAGAGCAAACATGGTTTTTCAAAGGAAGAACTACTGGAGCTCTTGCCAGAATTAGCAACCTTAGATAAAATTGAATATGTAGGCTTGATGACTATGGCTCCTTTTGAAGCTAGTAGTGATGAGTTGAAAGAAATTTTTAAAGCTACACAGGATTTGCAACTAGAAATTAGAGAAAAACAAATTTCCAATATGCCAATGACGGACTTGAGTATGGGTATGAGTCGTGACTACAAGGAAGCGATTGAATTCGGCTCAACATTTGTCAGAGTTGGCACAGCATTTTTTAAGTAGGAAAGAAAGATGTCTTTAAAAGATAGATTTGATAGATTTATAGATTATTTTACAGAAGATGGAGAAGATACGGCTAATACTTATCAGCCTAAAGCTGAGGAACCGATTGTGGCTCCAGTTCCTTCCGTAAAAGAGTTACCTCAACAAGCTGCGACTGCGCCATCTAAAGAAAAAAATATTACTCGTCTTCATGCCCGTCAACAAGAATTGGCTATGCAAAGTCAACGTTATACTGATAAGGTGACGATTGATGTTCGTTATCCACGCAAATATGAAGATGCTACAGAAATTGTTGATTTATTAGCTGGTAACGAAAGTATTTTGATTGATTTTCAATACATGACGGAAGTTCAAGCACGTCGTTGTTTGGACTATCTGGATGGGGCACGTCATGTTTTAGCTGGTAACATGAAAAAGGTAGCATCTACTATGTACCTGCTGACACCAGTTGATGTTGTCGTCAATATTGAAGATATCAAAATACCAGATGAATCACAAAATGGTGAATTTGGTTTTGACATGAAACGTACGAGAGTGAAATAATGCTCTTTCTCATTCGTTTTATTCAAAATGCAGTGGATATCTATTCACTGATTTTAGTCGTTTTTGCTCTGATGTCTTGGTTCCCAAATGCTTATGAGTCACGGCTAGGTCGCTTGATTATTAGCTTAGTGAAACCGATAATAGCTCCTTTACAACGCTTACCCCTTCAGATTGCAGGTCTTGACTTGTCTGTCTGGATTGCGGTATTATTAGTACATTTTATAGGGAACCAATTGATTCGACTTTTAGTGATTTTTCTATGAACAAGATGATTTATCAACACTTTTCTAAGAATGATTCGTCTTTTATTGATAAGGGAGTAGAATGGATAAAAAAGGTAGAAGATTCTTATTCTCCTTTTTTAAGCCCCTTTGTAAATCCTCATCAAGAAAAGATTTTAAAAGTTCTAGCATCAACGAACGGCATCTCCTACATGAGCAGTCGGCAGTTTCTTGAAACTGAATATGTACGGATACTCCTGTATCCTGATTATTTTGAGCCTGAATTCACTGATTTTGAACTATCCTTGCAGGAAATAGTTTATCCTAATAAGTTTGAACGATTAACACATGCAAAAATATTAGGAACTGTTTTAAATCAGCTGGGAATTGATAGAAAGCTATTTGGTGATATCTTGGTTAACGAAGAGAGGGCACAGATTATCATTAATCGACAATTTATGCTCCTTTTTCAAGACGGCATTACTAAAATTGCTCGTTTACCGGTTCGTCTAGAAGAGCGAGATTTTACTGAGAAAATTGCTACAGTAGAAGATTATCAAGAATTAGATATTTGTATCGCTAGTTCTAGATTAGATGTTTTTCTAGCAGGTGTCTTCAAACTGTCTAGAAATCAGACAAGTCAGTTAATTGAAAAACAGGCAGTCCAAGTTAATTACCATTTAGTTGAAAAATCAGATTATATGGTTCAAGTTGGTGATTTGGTTAGTGTAAGGAAATTTGGTTAGTGTAAGGAAATTTGGTCGATTGAAACTCATTAGAGATAATGGGCAAACAAGAAAAGATAAAAAGAAATTAACGGTCCAATTGTTATTAAGTAAGTGAGGAAAAATATGCCAATTACATCGTTAGAAATCAAAGATAAAACCTTTAGCACACGCTTCAGAGGGTTTGATCAAGAAGAAGTAGATGAGTTTTTAGATATTGTAGTCCGTGATTATGAAGATTTAGTCCGCTCTAATCATGATAAGGATTTACATATTAAGAGTTTAGAAGATCGTTTGTCTTACTTTGATGAGATGAAAGATTCATTAAGCCAGTCTGTATTGATTGCACAAGATACAGCTGAACGAGTAAAACAAGCTGCAGCTGAACGTTCAAACAATATTATCCATCAAGCAGAGCAAGATGCACAACGTTTATTGGAAGAAGCTAAGTACAAGGCAAATGAAATTCTTCGTCACGCAACTGATAATGCTAAGAAAGTTGCTGTTGAAACAGAAGAATTGAAGAACAAGAGCCGTGTCTTCCACCAACGTCTCAAATCTACAATTGAGAGCCAGTTAGCAATTGTTGAATCTTCAGATTGGGAAGATATTCTTCGCCCAACAGCGACTTATCTTCAAACAAGTGATGAGGCCTTCAAAGAAGTGGTAAGCGAAGTTTTAGGTGATTCTGTCTTGCAACAACATCCAGAGGAAGAACCAATTGATATTACTCGCCAGTTTTCTCCAGAAGAAATGGCAGAGTTACAGGCTCGTATCGAAGCAGCTAATAAGGAACTTGCAGAAGTCGAAGCAAGAGCCGAGCAGGAACAAATGGTTTCACCAGCTCCAGCTCCGATTGTTGAAGAAAGTCCAGCTCATCCAGTTGGTCCAATGTATGAAGAGCCAGAAGTAGTCCCAAGCCATTACTCAGGTCCAACACCCGCTACTGAAGCTGTACACTCAGAATCAGGTTTTACGGCTCCGCAAGAATCTGTTACAATTTTATAAGAAATAATCTGAGAACAATATCTTATCCTTATATTTCCAGCGAGCAGGAGATGGTGTGAGTCCTGTAATCCCTAATGATAAGATTATCCTCTCAAACAATCAAGTCTGAATGGAGTAAGATTTGACGTTCCCCACGTTACGGGATAAGAGGGAGAAAGACTAAATCTTTTTCCAAATAAAGGTGGTACCACGATTTTCGTCCTTTTTGGCAGTCGTGGTTTTTAATTTATTATTATTATTTATAAAGGAGATACCATGAAACTCAAAGATACTCTTAACCTTGGGAAAACAGCTTTCCCAATGCGTGCAGGCCTTCCTACCAAAGAGCCAGTTTGGCAAAAGGAATGGGAAGATGCAAAACTTTACCAACGTCGTCAAGAATTGAACCAAGGAAAACCTCATTTCACCTTGCATGATGGCCCTCCATACGCTAACGGAAATATCCACGTTGGACATGCTATGAACAAGATTTCAAAAGATATCATTGTTCGCTCAAAATCAATGTCAGGTTTTTATGCACCATTTATCCCAGGTTGGGATACTCATGGTCTGCCAATCGAGCAAGTTTTGGCAAAACAAGGTGTTAAACGCAAAGAAATGGACTTGGTTGAGTACTTGAAACTTTGCCGCGAATACGCTCTTTCTCAAGTAGATAAACAACGTGAAGACTTTAAACGTTTGGGTGTTTCTGGTGACTGGGAAAATCCATATGTGACTTTGACTCCTGACTATGAAGCAGCTCAAATCCGTGTATTTGGTGAGATGGCTAATAAAGGTTATATCTACCGTGGTGCAAAGCCAGTTTACTGGTCTTGGTCATCTGAGTCGGCTCTTGCTGAAGCGGAGATTGAATACCATGACTTGGTTTCAACTTCCCTTTACTATGCCAACAAGGTAAAAGATGGCAAAGGTGTTCTAGATACAGATACTTATATCGTTGTTTGGACAACTACTCCATTTACTATCACAGCTTCTCGTGGTTTGACTGTTGGAGCGGATATTGATTACGTCTTGGTTCAACCTGCTGGTGAAGCTCGTAAGTTTGTCGTTGCTGCAGAATTGTTGACTAGCTTGTCTGGGAAATTTGGTTGGGCTGATGTTCAAGTGTTGGCAACTTACCGTGGTCAAGAATTGAACCACATCGTAACAGAACATCCATGGGATACAGCTGTAGATGAATTGGTTATCCTTGGTGACCACGTTACAACTGACTCTGGTACAGGTATTGTCCATACAGCCCCAGGTTTCGGTGAGGACGACTACAATGTTGGTATTGCTAATGGTCTTGAAGTCGCAGTCACTGTTGACGAACGTGGTATCATGATGAAGAATGCTGGTCCTGAGTTTGAAGGTCAATTCTATGAAAAGGTAGTTCCAACTGTTATCGAAAAACTTGGTAACCTCCTTCTTGCCCAAGAAGAAATCTCTCACTCATACCCATTTGACTGGCGTACTAAGAAACCAATCATCTGGCGTGCAGTACCACAATGGTTTGCCTCAGTTTCTAAATTCCGCCAAGAAATCTTGGACGAAATTGAAAAAGTGAAATTCCACTCAGAATGGGGTAAAGTTCGTCTTTACAATATGATTCGTGACCGTGGCGACTGGGTTATCTCTCGTCAACGTGCTTGGGGTGTTCCACTTCCTATCTTCTACGCTGAAGACGGTACAGCGATTATGACTGCTGAAACTATTGAACACGTGGCTCAACTCTTTGAGGAACATGGTTCAAGCATTTGGTGGGAACGTGATGCTAAGGACCTCTTGCCAGAAGGATTTAGCCACCCAGGCTCACCAAATGGCGAGTTCAAGAAAGAAACAGATATCATGGACGTTTGGTTTGACTCAGGTTCATCATGGAATGGAGTCGTAGTAAACCGTCCTGAGTTGACTTACCCAGCAGACCTTTACCTAGAAGGTTCTGACCAATACCGTGGTTGGTTCAACTCATCACTCATCACATCTGTTGCCAACCATGGCGTAGCACCTTACAAACAAATCTTGTCACAAGGTTTTGCCCTTGATGGTAAAGGTGAGAAGATGTCTAAATCTCTTGGAAATACCATTGCTCCAAGCGATGTTGAAAAACAATTTGGTGCGGAAATCTTGCGTCTCTGGGTAACAAGTGTTGACTCAAGCAATGACGTACGTATCTCTATGGATATCTTGAGCCAAGTCTCTGAAACTTACCGTAAGATCCGTAACACCCTTCGTTTCTTGATTGCCAATACATCTGACTTTAACCCAACTCAAGATTCAGTAGCTTACGATGAGCTTCGTTCAGTTGATAAGTATATGACGATTCGCTTTAACCAGCTTGTCAAGACCATTCGTGATGCCTATGCTAACTTTGAATTCTTGACAATCTACAAGGCCTTGGTGAACTTTATCAACGTTGACTTGTCAGCCTTCTACCTTGATTTTGCTAAAGATGTTGTTTACATCGAAGGTGCCAAATCATTGGAACGCCGTCAAATGCAGACTGTCTTCTATGACATTCTTGTGAAAATTACGAAACTCTTGACACCAATCCTTCCTCACACTGCGGAAGAAATCTGGTCATATCTTGAGTTTGAAGCTGAAGACTTCGTTCAATTGTCAGAATTGCCAGAAGCTCAAACATTTGCTAACCAAGAGGAAATCTTGGATACATGGGCAGCCTTCATGGACTTCCGTGGACAAGCTCAAAAAGCCTTGGAAGAAGCTCGTAATGCAAAAGTAATCGGTAAATCACTTGAAGCCCACTTGACAGTTTATCCAAATGAAGTGGTGAAAACTCTGCTCGAAGCAGTAAACAGCAATGTGGCTCAACTTTTAATCGTGTCAGACTTGACTATTGCAGAAGGACCAGCTCCAGAAGTTGCCGTTAGCTTTGAAGATGTAGCCTTCACTGTTGAACGCGCTGCAGGCCAAGTATGTGACCGTTGCCGTCGTATCGACCCAACAACAGCAGAACGTAGCTACCAGGCAGTTATCTGTGACCACTGTGCAAGTATCGTAGAAGAAAACTTTGCAGAAGCAGTCGCAGAAGGATTTGAAGAGAAATAAGGTTGTTGTATGATACTAAGAAGGAAAAGGATTGCCAAACAGTCCTTTCCTTTTTGGTTTTGACTAGCTTTTTTGTGAAAAATTGTGTAAAATAGAATAGATAAACGAGGGGAAACCTCGGAAAATTTAAAGGAGAATCCATCTAATGGTAAAATTGGTTTTTGCTCGCCACGGTGAGTCTGAATGGAACAAAGCTAACCTTTTCACTGGTTGGGCTGATGTTGATTTGTCTGAAAAAGGTACACAACAAGCGATTGACGCTGGTAAATTGATCAAAGAAGCTGGTATCGAATTTGACCAAGCTTACACTTCAGTATTGAAACGTGCGATCAAAACAACTAACTTGGCTCTTGAAGCATCTGACCAACTTTGGGTTCCAGTTGAAAAATCATGGCGCTTGAACGAACGTCACTACGGTGGTTTGACTGGTAAAAACAAAGCTGAAGCTGCTGAACAATTTGGTGATGAGCAAGTTCACATCTGGCGTCGTTCATACGATGTATTGCCTCCAAACATGGATCGTGATGATGAGCATTCAGCTCACACAGACCGTCGTTACGCTTCACTTGACGACTCAGTAATCCCAGATGCTGAAAACTTGAAAGTGACTTTGGAACGTGCCCTTCCATTCTGGGAAGATAAAATCGCTCCAGCTCTTAAAGATGGTAAAAACGTATTCGTAGGAGCTCACGGTAACTCAATCCGTGCCCTTGTAAAACACATCAAAGGTTTGTCAGATGACGAAATCATGGACGTGGAAATCCCTAACTTCCCACCATTGGTATTCGAATTCGACGAAAAATTGAACGTAGTTTCTGAATACTACCTTGGAAAATAATTTGTAAAAAGAAAGCCTAGGAATACCTAGGTTTTTCTTTTTATTCTAGTATCCAACTCTTTGAAAAAGCGTTATAATGATATTAAGAAGTAGTTAAAGAAAGTGAGGTTGATGATGGCTTATATTGAGATGAAACACTGTTACAAGTGTTATCAGGTTGGGGACACGGAGATTGTGGCCAATCGTGATGTGAATTTTGAAATTGAAGAAGGCGAGTTGGTCATCATTCTAGGTGCATCAGGTGCAGGCAAGTCAACAGTTCTTAACCTTCTTGGAGGCATGGATACCAATGACGACGGGGAAATCTGGATTGATGGTGTCAATATTGCAGACTATAGTTCCCACCAGCGAACCAATTACCGCCGCAACGATGTCGGTTTTGTTTTTCAGTTTTACAATCTAGTGTCCAATCTAACTGCTAAGGAAAATGTGGAACTGGCTTCTGAAATCGTGACGGATGCCTTGGATTCTGAGCAGGTCTTGACAGATGTAGGTCTGGCTCATCGTTTCAATAATTTTCCAGCTCAGCTTTCTGGAGGGGAGCAACAGCGAGTCTCCATTGCACGCGCGGTAGCCAAAAATCCTAAAATCCTCCTTTGTGATGAACCGACTGGAGCCTTGGATTATCAGACAGGCAAGCAAGTCTTGAAGATTCTCCAAGACATGTCTCGTCAAAAGGGAGCGACGGTGATCATCGTGACTCATAATGGAGCTTTAGCGCCCATTGCTGATCGCGTAATTCATATGCACGATGCCAGTGTCAAGGATGTGGTGGTCAACCAGCATCCTCAGGATATTGACAGTTTGGAGTACTAGCATGATCAAGCGAAAAACCTATTGGAAGGACTTAATTCAGTCCTTCACAGGCTCCAAGGGGCGTTTTTTATCCATCATGACCCTGATGATGTTAGGGTCTCTAGCCTTAGTAGGCCTCAAAGTAACCAGTCCCAACATGGAGGCGACAGCTAATGCTTATTTAACAACTGCTCAAACCTTGGATTTGGCAGTTATGTCTAATTATGGTTTGGATCAAACAGATCAAGAAGAACTAGAACAGATAGAGGGCGCAGAGGTTGAGTTTGGCTATTTGACAGATGTGACTATGGATAATGGGCAGGATGCCATTCGGCTGTACTCCAAACCAGATCGAATTTCAATCTTTCAGCTAAGAGAGGGACGACTTCCTCAGTCAGATCAGGAAATCGCTTTGGTCAGTCATTTGCAAGGCCAATACAGCATGGGACAGGAGATTATCTTTGAAGAAAAAGAAGAGGGTCATTCCTCTTTAAAAGACCATACTTATACCATTACTGGTTTTGTGGATTCAGCTGAAATCCTCTCCCAGCGAGATATGGGCTACGCAGGAAGTGGAAGTGGGACTCTGACAGCCTATGGGGTGATTTTATCTAGTCAGTTTGAACAGAAAGTCTACAATATAGCTCGTTTGAAATATCAAGATTTAGCAGGTTTAAATGCCTTTTCATCAGATTATGAAGAAAAATCCAAGCAACATCAGGAAGACCTTGAACAAGCTTTGTCAGATAATGGCAAGGCACGTCTGCAACTCTTGAAAAAAGAAGGCCAAGAGTCTCTAGACAAAGGCCAAGAGACCCTTGACAAGTCTGAGACTAATTTGCAGGAAGGCAAGCGTCGTTTAGCAACTGCTCAAGCTCGTATACAGGCTCAAGAAAGTCAACTAGCCTTGCTTCCTCAAGCTCAAAGAGACCAGGCCCGTGCTCAATTTACCCAAGCCAAGCAGGAATTGGGCAAGGAAGAGGACAAACTAAAGCAGGCTGAACAAAATCTAGCCCAAGAAAAGGAAAAACTAGAAAAACATCAGCAAGTTTTGGATGATTTGGCTGAGCCAAGGTATCAGGTCTATAATCGTCAGACCATACCAGGTGGTCAGGGCTATCTCATGTATAGCAATGCTTCATCCAGTATTCGAGCAGTGGGCAATATCTTTCCTGTGGTGCTTTATGCCGTAGCAGCCATGGTGACCTTTACGACCATGACTCGCTTTGTGGATGAAGAGCGAACACATGCTGGGATTTTTAAGGCCTTGGGCTATCGTAGCAAGGATATTATCGCCAAGTTTCTCCTTTACGGCCTAGTAGCTGGGACTGTCGGAACGGCTCTAGGTAGCATACTTGGACATTATTTACTAGCCGGTGTGATTTCAAGTGTCATTACAAAAGGCATGGTGGTGGGAGAAACCCAGATTCAGTTCTATTGGACCTATAGCTTACTGGCTCTTATCTTGAGTTGGTTGGCGAGTGTGTTACCAGCCTATCTGGTGGCTAGGAGGGAACTTCATGATGAAGCAGCCCAGCTTTTACTGCCTAAACCTCCTGTTAAAGGGGCTAAAATCTTACTGGAGCGCATCGGTTTTATCTGGCGCCGTCTCAGTTTTACTCATAAGGTAACAGCTCGCAATATCTTCCGTTATAAGCAGCGGATGTTGATGACGATCTTTGGTGTGGCTGGTTCTGTAGCCCTGCTTTTTGCAGGTTTGGGAATCCAATCCTCTGTAGCAGGAGTTCCGTCTAGACAGTTTCAACAAATCCAACAGTATCAGATGATTGTCTCTGAAAATCCTAGTGCGACCAATCAGGACAAGGCAGAGCTAGAAGAAGTATTGAAAGGGCAGGACATCAAAGCCTACCAGAAAATCTATTCTAAAACGCTAGACAAGGATTTCAAAGGTAAGGCTGGTCTTCAAACTATTACTCTTATGATGACAGATAAGGAAGATTTGACTCCTTTTATCCATCTGCAAAATCATCAGCAGGAGCTGACATTAAAAGATGGCGTCGTTATTACAGCTAAACTAGCCCAGCTGGCAGGTGTCAAGGTTGGGCAGACTCTAGAAATTGAAGGTAAGGAGCTAAAGGTTGCTTCTATTGCTGAGAACTACGTTGGTCACTTTATTTATATGAGTCAGGCTAGCTATGAGCAAATTTACGGACAACTAGCCCAAGCCAATACTTATCTGGTCTCGCTAAAGGATTCTAGTGCTACTAGTATTGAAAGGCAGGCAGGTTTACTTATGAATCAAGCTGCGGTGTCCAGCGTTGTCCAGAATGCTTCAGCCATTCGGCTCTTTGACTCTGTCGCTAGCTCACTCAATCAGACCATGACTATCTTAGTTATCGTATCGGTTCTATTAGCTATTGTTATCCTTTACAATCTGACCAATATCAACGTAGCTGAGAGAATCCGTGAACTATCCACTATCAAGGTTCTCGGTTTTCATAATAATGAAGTCACCCTCTACATTTACCGTGAGACGATTGTGCTGTCCCTTGTGGGAATCGTCCTTGGTCTAGTAGCTGGTTTCTATTTACATCAATTTTTGATTCAAATGATTTCGCCTGCGACTATTCTCTTTTATCCGCAGGTAGGTTGGGAAGTCTATGTAATCCCAGTGGTAGCAGTAAGCACCATTTTAACCTTGCTTGGTTTCCTTGTTAATCGCCATCTGAGAAAGGTTGATATGCTTGAAGCCTTGAAATCTGTAGAGTAATTTAGTTGTTTTTATCAGATCGAACTTGAATTTACTCGTAAATCATGACCACCCGCATAGCGGGTGGTTTTTTTGTCTCGCACCTAACGGAGCGAGACGGACTAATAGTCACATAATTATAAGGCTGATAGTATTAATTTCACTATCAGCCTTACAGGTTATTTAACGTTTCAGAAAAACTATAATGTCAAGATTAACTAAACAGTATCTAATTCCTTCAAATAATTTTCTATCTTCATCAACATTAAAGGATTGTTATAAATCTTACATAACTCTCTTGCTTCTATATAATAATTTTTGACTTGTTCTTTGTCTAGAAATTTGGCTCCAGCATTTCCTACAAGAATAAGTAAGGGAGCCAGTTGGTAGCTTGTCTGTCTTTGTTTACAGAGTTCAATCGTCTCAAGAGCTTCTTGGATGGCTTCGTTATATTTTTCCTTTGACACTAGGTAGTGAGCGTAGTTGTAACGAACTCTGATGTAGCCAAATAAAAACTCTTGATACTCAAAATTTTTTGTCTGATATAACTCCATCAAATGAGAGTAGTTTGCCTCATATTCTTGTTCACGACCCACTAAGGAATAGAAATTAGATAGAGTATTCAATGCCTTTAAATAAATCAGAGTATTTGAGGAGACTTTTAATAATATATTTTCCAATGAAGAAATTGCCTCACACTTACTGTCATATTGATAGAAGTCAATAATAGCTTTAATCCATTCAAGATAAGTTCGGTCTTCTAGTGTTAGAAAAGTACTTCGTTCAATCTCTATTCTATAAATATATTCCAAATTATCATAATTTCTGTCATCTAATAGTCGAGCAGATAATTGCTTGAAATTAGAGAGGTTAGATTTAATTTCAATTTGTTCATTAAAAAAATAATCTAATGGCACTTCGAGCCGTTGTGAGAGTTTGAACAAAAGGTCTGCTGAGGGAATGAAATGCCCTCTCTCAATTTTACTAATCTGGCTTTGTTCACAAATTCCTTCTGCAAGAGTTTGTTGGGAGAGTCTCAACTCTTTTCTTTTCAATCTGAATTTCTCTGCGAGTGTATTCATTAAAGATAATAATCCTTCCTATTTGCTTAATTTCATTATAAAATTTTTAGTTCAAAATAGCAAGTTAAAGAAATAAATAATTCTATATGGTAATAAAAAATAAAAAAATTAAAAAAATACATAAAAACGCTTGGCTAAATAAAATATATCTGTTAAAATAAAAATAAGGAAACAGAAAGGGGTTTCATTGCATGAGAAAAAAACGTGGAATTAAAAAATTAGTTACATTTGCATTACTAGGTGTTTTTATGTTTAGTAATAAAATTCCTTAACAACAATTCATTCAGAAGAATAAGCAATTGGAGATTCGAGTGCAATCACAAAAGAAGTCCAATGGTCTTGATGTTGGGAAGGCTGATTGATTTCGTATTACTTTAAAATTCAACTATTTAGAGAAAGGTATTCTTATGAGAGCTTGTAACAATACCAGATAGATATCAGAATGGAAATGTTTGATAAAATGCTTTCATAGCTAACCAACTGTTGAAAATTATGAGTTACAAAATCTAAAGTATTTAAGATTAGTTTATAAAATTAGGTCTCTGCCTGTAGAAAGGAACGTGCAGTTAGAAAGGAGGAAAAAATAGGATACTATAATTCAGACTGAGATTTCTAATTAAAATATGTAGTTGCATTTCGCTCATTTTCATAATATTTCATTTAGAGGAGTAATAATATGTTAAAATTTAGATTTGATGCGGGATGGTAAAGAATAATTGAAGAAGATTCTTTTATCAATAGTTTAGTAAGCTTGTTAGTTTAT